>NZ_CAKJTR010000032.1:20723-37924 GCF_917627355.1 Protofrankia sp. Cj3
AAGCCGGCGGTGGGCTGGTCCGGATGGCGGGCGGGGCTGGCTGCGTCCCGGGCCGTGCGATCATGGCGTTGGGCGGCGGGCGAGACACGATGGCAGAGACACCCAGGCCGCCAAGGACACGGTCGCACGGCCGGAAGCCCGGAGCGGACCAGCGGAGATACGTGGAGATCAGCGGTGGTAAGGCGCCACCGAGACGATCGCGACCCGGGCCGGGCGGCCGTTGGGCAAGGTGTAGGTCACGGTGTCACCTGCCTTGTGGCCGGCAACCGCTCCACCGAGCGGTGACTGCGCCGAGTACACCTCAAGTGATGTGCTGTGATCCTCGCGGGATCCGATCAGGAACTTCTCGGTGTCGTCGTCCCCGGGGAAGCGGACCTCGACTACAGTGCCCGGACCTGCCGCGCCGTTGAACTGCGGAGCTTCACCGACTCGCGCGTCACGCAGCAGATCGGTGAGCTGCCGGATGCGCGACTCCATCTTGCCCTGTTCTTCCTTGGCCGCGTGGTAGCCGCCGTTCTCCTTGAGGTCGCCCTCCTCGCGAGCAGCTTCGATCTTGTTGGCGATCTCGACACGACCGGTCCCGGTGAGGTGGTCGAGCTCCCCGCGGAGCCGGTCGTACGCCTCCTGGGTCAGCCACGTCTGCTGCGACACGCGTCACGCTCCTTACGTTGCCTGGGGCCGCCGGCCGCGCGAGCCAGAACCATGATCTCTGCTCTGCCGGTCGCCGGTATCTCGATGGGCCGCACGCATATGACCGGATTATGACGAGTTCGGCTGTATCTCGTTCGGTCCATCGTTGGGTCGGAATTGTCTATTTGATGATAAAAATTGATAGGAAGATGGAGCTTGTCAGAACTGGGGATGGTTGGGTCAGGGTTGGAAGTACAGGCGGGGGCAAACGCCCAGCCTAACAGTTGGCGATCCCAGTCGGGAAACTCCGCGTAGGCAAGCGTCATTGCTTGCCGTACGCGACGAATCAGGGCACGGCTGTGCCCTGATCGCGCGTCAGCATTCCCATGCGGTTGTCAGCCGGCGCGGGTGATCTGACAGTCCTCGACCTCGACCACGTTCGCCTCCTGGGATGTGGTCACTGTGACCTTTACGGTCGTGACCCGCTGGCCGTTTGTAGCCGGACCGACGACGATGTCGGTGCGCCGGCCGACGATCTGGTTATCCCGGGAGCGTGCGCGGACAGTGCATTGTGCCACGGCGTTGGGTGACTTTTCCACATCGAACGTCAGCTGCGCCTGCGTCCCACTGATCCGGAAGGCACGGGTGGCGTAGTCGAGCCGATCCGGCCGGCCCTGGACCCACCCGGCGCCGACCGCCGCGAGCACCACGACGAGGAGCGCCGCCAGCAGAAACCAGGGAGCCACTCTCATGCCACCAAGCCACGGGATATCGAGCCAGCGCAACGGGAAGCGAGGCGCGCGCGGCCCTCCCGGCTGGGGGGCGTGCGGCGGCTCGGTCGGCGAGGTCGCTGGAGGCATCGGGGACAATGGTGGCATGTCTGAGGCGACCAGCGGGGATGGCCTGCGACTCATGGCGGTGCACGCCCACCCCGACGACGAGTCCAGCAAGGGCGCGGCGAGCATGGCCCGTTACGTTCATGAGGGCGTCGAGGTACTCGTGGTGACCTGTACGGGCGGTGAGGCGGGCACCGTGCTGAATCCCGATCTTGACCGACCGGAGGTCCACGCGCGCCTGCCAGAGCTGCGGCGGGCCGAGATGGAGCACGCGCGCCGCATTCTTGGAGTCCAACAGGTCTGGCTGGGCTTCCACGACTCCGGTCTGCCAACGGGCGACCCGCCGCCGCCGCTGCCGGCAGGATGCTTCGCGCTCCTGCCGCTGGCTGACGCGGCCAGGCCGCTGATCAAACTGATACGGGAGTTCCGGCCACAGGTTGTGGTCACCTATGATGAGAATGGCGGTTATCCTCATCCTGATCACATCATGAACCACAAGATCACAGTTGAGGCATTCGAGGCCGCGGGCGACTCGCGGCGTTATCCGGAGGTCGGCGATGACGCCGGTCTGTCGCCTTGGCAGCCCTTCAAACTTTACTATCACCAGACGTTCCACAAGGCGCGCCTGCTTGCCCTGCACGACGCCATGGTCGCCAGCGGGCGCGAATCGCCTTATGCCGACAGCCTGCTGAAGTGGGCAGACCGTGCGGGTGACTCCGGTCGGATCACCACCAGGGTGCCGTGCGGGGACTTCTTCGAGACCCGCGACCGCGCGCTGCTGGCCCACGCGACCCAGGTGGACCCGAACGGGCCGTGGTTCCGTATCCCGCTCGAGATCCAGCGCGAGGTATGGCCGACCGAGGATTACCAGCTCGCCCGATCGTTGATCGAAGTGGGCACGTTGCCCGAGAGCGACCTGTTCAACGGGATCCGCTGACCAGCCTGACCAGCCTGACCGCATCGGGCGGCGGTGCCGGCTAACGCTCGGGCCGCCGTTGTAACCGTTCCGAGACGTCCCGAGACGGCCCGGGGACCGGGGCACGGCCGCGGGCCATCGGTCGTTGCTGGTGACAGGATGTTCTCTCATTGCGGCATCCAGCTCCGCACATACGAACGCACGGCTCATATGGCAAAGATGAGAGGATCATGTCATGGCGATCTGGGATCGTCTGCGCACTACTACCACGTCCATGCAGCAGCAGCTGAACGCCAAGAAGAACGATCTCAAAAGCGGTGCCTTCAGGGATGCGAGCATGGCCATGTGCGCGCTGGTCGCCGCCGCCGACGGCAGTATCGACCCGGACGAGCGCCGTAAGGTCGCCGCGCTCATCGGGTCGAACGAGGTGCTGCAGAACTTCCCGGCGGAGCAGCTGCAGCAGAAGTTCAACGACTACTGCGTCAGGCTGCAGACCGACTTCGACTTCGGCAAGGTCAGCGTGATCCAGGACATCGGCAAGACCAAGAAGAAGCCGGCCGAGGCACGAGCGGTGATCCAGATAGGCATCGTCATCGGAGGCGCTGACGGTCACTTCGACAAGTCCGAGCAACAGGTTGTCCGGGAGGCCTGCTACGCGGTGGGACTGGACCCCAATGAGTTCGACCTCTGACCGCCAGGCACCGGGCGTCTCCTCGATCGTGCCAGGCATCCGGCCGGAGCCCGGCGATACCAGGCCGAGCCGGCACCTGACCACGTTGTCCGGCTGGCCGGCGTAGGGTCGAGGGGTGACAGAGGCGGGACGGGCCCTTGCCCTCGGGGTCAGCGCTGGCGCGGGCGGCTTTCTCGTGGTCCTGCTGTTGGGCCTGGCGGCTGTCGGTCTCTTCGTGATGATGTCGCGTAGCCTTGTACGGCTGCGTGGCAACGTCGCCGACGGACGCTTCGGTGAGCGCGGGACGCATCAGGACAGGCCTTCCGGCGTTCATGGCTTCGGCAGCGATATTCCAACTCAGAACTCGGCCGAGCCCGACTAGGGCGTGTTTCGCAAGCGCCGTCTGTCCGGCTCGCCGCGACCAGGCGGCCGCTGGCCGTGTTCTCAGCCACACCGGTACCACGCATCCGGTATCGGTGTGGCCCGCGGCCTTGCCGGGAACCACCTGGACGCGGCTCCCTGATCGGACGACGGCTTCCGAAACACGCCGCGGCTCGTTGCTGGCTGGGCGGCGCGGTCCGGTAGGGCTGACACCTGATGGGGGACAGCGCGCACAGTGAAGCACCCAAATCTTGCGGAACTGCTCGACCTGTTACTGGATGCGGGCAGCTGGAGCTGTTGGGACACCGCCCCAGCGCGGCCTGCCAGCGGCGCCGCCTACCGGCGGGACCTGTCGCGGGCCGCGGAACGAAGTGGCGCGGACGAGTCGATCCGCACCGGCGCGGGCCGGGTGGCTGGCCACCGGGTCGCCATCGTGGCCAGCGAGTACGGCTTTCTCGGCGGCAGCGTGGGCGTTGTCGCGGCAGAGCGGGCCACCGCCGCGATCGAACGGGCCACCGCCGAGGAACGGATACTGCTCGCGCTGCCCGCGAGCGGCGGCACCCGGATGCAGGAGGGCACACCCGCCTTTCTACGGATGCTGACGATCAGCGGTGCTATCGCCGAGCACCGGGCGGCCAGCCTGCCGTACCTGGTCTACCTGCGCCACCCCACCACCGGAGGAGTGCTCGCGTCCTGGGCGTCGCTCGGGCATGTCACCTTTGCCGAGCCCGGCGCGTTGGTCGGCTTCCTTGGCCCCCGGGTGGTTGAGGCGCTCACTGGCACGACGTTCGCGGCTGGGACGCAGAGCCCGCGGGAACTGCGCCGGGCCGGTGCGCTCGACGCTCTCGTCGCTCCTGCTGATCTGCGGGAAGCTGTACGGCGGGTGCTGACCGTTGTGACGGCCGACCGTGGCCTCGCGACAGTGCGCGGCGGCGTAGGGAAACCGCCGGCCCGCGTCGCCGCGGCCGCCGCGAGGGATCCGTGGGCGTCGGTGCTCGCGACCCGGGCGCCCGATCGCCCCGGGCTGCGCGAGTTCCTGGCTGCCTCGACAAGCGACCTCACCTCTCTTGGCGCGTCCGAGCTGGGCCACGGACCTGACGTGCCCGGCACACCGATTGTCACGGCGCTCGCCCTGCTGCGCGGGGCCCCCTGTGTCGTCATCGGCCAGGACCGGACGGCCCAGCGTCATCGGCCCATCGGGGTGCGTGATCTACATGCGGCACGACAGGCGGTGCAACGCGCCGCGGATCTACGTTTGCCCGTGGTCACCGTCATCGACACGCCCGGGGCGGAGCTTTCGCCGGAGGCGGAACGTGACGGGCTCGCCACGACAATCGCGCATTGCCTCGCGGCGCTGATGAGCGCACCGGTGCCGACGGTGAGTGTGCTACTCGGCCAGGGGACGGGTGGTGCCGCGCTGGCGCTGCTGCCGACGGACGTTGCGGTCGCGGCCGAGGACGCCTGGTTGGCTCCGTTGCCGCCGGAGGGCGCGTCCGTGATTATGCACCGTACCGTCGAGCGTGCCGCCGGCCTGGCCCGCGAAATGTTCATTACCGCTGATGACCTGCGCCGGCTCGGCATCGTCGACCTGATTCTTCCCGGTCCGGATGCCCCTGGTGGTGCCGACCTGGGAACCCGGATCTCCGTCGACGTCCGCGGCCGGATGACCGATATTGCCGATGGCGCCGTCGAGCTCCTGCGGACCGTCGGGGGACAGCACCCGGCAACGAGACTGGCGGCCAGGCGCGAACGCTATCGCCGCCTGCCGCCGTGAGGCCGCACACTGCCTCGCCGTGCGGCCGCACGCCCGGCCCGCACGGCAGGACATCGTCAGCGTGGCTGTCTGCCGCCGGGCCGACCGGGCCGGGGATCAGGTGGCCCGCTCAGCGAACAACAAAATTGATGAGTTTGTCCCTGACGACGACTGTTTTGAGGAGCGTGCTGTCGGAAAGGGCGTGCAGCACGGCCTGGGAAGCCCTCGCGGCGGATTCGACTACCGCGTCATCCGCGCCGGCCGGCACTTCAACGCGATCTCGCACCTTGCCGTTGACCTGGCACACGATCAGCTTTGTCTCAGAGGCCAGCAGGGTCATATCCGCAAGCGGCCAGGAATCCTCCCACACACGCCGTCCAGTGAGCAGTTCGTAGACCTCGGAGGAGATGTGCGGGGCAAAGGGAAAGAGGAGCGACGCCCCCGTGGCGACCGCGTGCCGGAGAGCCGCCGGACTCGCTCCGTCCCGTTGTGCCCGGCTCACTGAGTTCGACAGCTCCATGACGGCCGCTATGGAAATGTTGAAGGCGAACTTCTGGGTCATGCTCTCGGTTACGCGGACGATTGTCTCCGCGACCTTCCGGTTCAGCCCGGTGTCGATCTGGTGGGTGTCGCCCGCGGCCGGCGCCTGAGTTGTCTCCGCAAGCTCCCGGCCGAGGCGCAGCAGCCGGCGCAGGAAGCGGTAGACGCCCTCGATTCCCTCGTCGGACCAGTCGGCGCCTGTATCGGGCGGCCCCATGAAGAGCACGTAGCATCGAGCGGTATCCGCACCGTAATGCTTCACGATCCGCACGGGTGAGACGACGTTTCCGCGGGATTTGGACATCTTGGCGCCGTCTTTTGTGATCATTCCCTGGGTAAAGAGCTTCGCAAACGGTTCCGCAACGGGGACTTTGCCGAGGTCGTACAGGACCTTGGTGAGGAAGCGCGCGTACAGCAGGTGCAGGATCGCGTGTTCGATACCGCCGATGTACTGGTCGACTGGCATCCACTCGGCGAGCGCGTTGAAATCCCAGGCCTGCTCGGTGTTGGTTGGATCACAGTAACGGAGAAAATACCAGGACGAGTCGACAAAAGTGTCCATTGTGTCGGTCTCGCGGCGGGCGTGTCCACCGCAGGCCGGGCACGTCACGTTGACCCAGTCGTCCGCGGAGGCAAGCGGGGAACGTCCCTTGGGCGCGTAGTCCTCGATATCGGGCAGGCGGACCGGTAGCTGTTCGTCGGGCACCGGGACCAGTCCGCATGACTGGCAGTGGACGATTGGTATCGGGCAGCCCCAGTATCGCTGCCGTGATACGAGCCAGTCACGAAGCTTGTAACTCACCGTTTGGCATCCGGCACCTTCGGCCGCGAGCCACGAGGTTATGGCCGCGCCCGCCGCGGCGCTGGTCAGGCCGTCGAACTCGCCTGAGGAGCGGAGCGTGCCCGCCCCGGTGTAAGGAAGCTGCCCGGCGGCGGGGCCGTCCGGGTCGTCGGGGGTTATCACCTGGGTGATGGGGAGCCCGAACGCACGCGCGAACGCGTAGTCGCGTTCGTCGTGGGCCGGCACGGCCATGACAGCGCCGGTCCCGTACTCCATGAGGACGTAGTCGGCGACGTAGACGGGGATATGTTCGTTGTTCGCCGGATTGATCACATGGCGGCCGAGGAAAACGCCGGTCTTCGGCTTGTCGGCTGCCCCCCGCGTGTCGTTTGTGCTACGCAGCGCCTGGTTGACGTATTCGCGGACGGATTCTTCCTGTGGGGTGCCGGCGGCGAGCCGAAGGACGTCTGGATGTTCCGGTGCCAGCACGAAGAAAGTAGCACCGAACAGGGTGTCCGGACGAGTCGTGAAGACGTGGTACTGTTCGCCCGTCTCCACACAGGAGAATATCACCTCGGCGCCCTCGGACCGGCCGATCCAGTTCCGCTGCATTGTCTTCACGTGTTCCGGCCACTCGATCTCGTGCAGGCCGGCGAGCAGCCGGTCCGCGTAATCAGTGATCCTGAAGAACCACTGCTCGAGCTGGCGTGCTTCAACCTCGGTGCCGCATCGCTCACAGCGCCCGCCGACGACCTGTTCGTTGGCAAGGACGGTGGCGTCCTTGGGACACCATTTGACGGCGGCGTTCTTGCGGTATGCGAGGCCCTTCTCGAACAGCCGCAGAAATATCCACTGCGTCCACCGGTAGTACGATGGCTGGTGTGTGGCGAGCTCGCGCGACCAGTCGATGGAGATTCCCCATTCACGGAACTGCCGCGCAAATGACGCTATTGACTCGTCGGTGGATTCTTTGGGATGCTTTCCCGTGCGAATCGCGTGGTTCTCGGCCGGCAGCCCGAAGGCGTCGTATCCCATGGGATGAAGCACGCGCCGGCCATTGCGGCGCATGAAGTGCGCGACCGCGTCACCCACGGCGTAGTTCTTGAGGTGCCCAATATGCGGCTCGCCACTCGTGTAGGGAAGCATCTCAAGTACGTAGGCGGCCCCGCCGGACTCCGTGAGGTTGTTGGACACCTGCCAGGTGCGCTCACGGTGCCATATATCTTGCCACTTCTTGTCGATCTCACGAAAATCCGGGGCGTCCATCTATCTACCTTATCCATCATTCAGCAGGCGGAGCTTCATCCTATGCCCTCGGTGGGTGGCGCGACTCGACGCCATCGTGCGGCAGGCGGAGCCGTGGCCGGCCGGCCCTGGGCCGGGACGATTCCGTTCGAGGCACCTGGCCGGCGCAGGGGATGCCGCCGCCGCAGGTACTGGGAGCAGAGCAGGCCGAGCGCGGCCGAGAGGAGATGACCGGCGGCGGTGAAGTCGGGCTCGCGCGCCATGTCGAGAGCGAGCCCGGCGGTCAGAGCACCAGCCAGCGGCCAGCGCCGGCCCGGCGGCAGGGCTGCGGTGAGCACCGCACCACAGGCGATCAGACCGTAGCTCGCGCCGACGTCGACGGCATCGGTGACCGAGTCGTCGACGAGCCGCATGGCCCGGCCGGCCACGAGGCCACCGGCGACGAGCAGGCTCGCTCCGATGTGGCCGGTCGCGAATACTCCGAGTGCCGGCCTTGAGCCGATCATCCGTTCCAGCGGCGCGACAACCGCGGCCACCGCGGCGGCTGACGGGAAGAAGCTGACGCCGTCAAGCCAGCAGGCGCTGGCCAGCAGGACGTAGAGCGGGCGGGTCCGCAGCCCGGTCAGGTTGGTGGAGTGAGCGACCAGGATGCGGTGATAGAGCTCGAAATCGAGGGTGTGGGCGACCGCGAGGGCCGCTGAGGTGGCCGCCAGGACAACAATGTAGATCATTGCCAGTGGCGCGGTATGCCACGCCTGGCGTAGCAGGTCCCAGCCGGCGCGCGGGACCGGCCATGGGAACGAGGGCGGCCATGCGAACGACGGCGGCCATGGCGGCAGACCGGGATCCCTCTCCCGCCGTGACGTTTGCGACGGTTCCGCCCGGGCCCACGGCCAGCAGGACGACCGGAAGGGCAGGCCGGGGACGTCGCGCAACAGAATCCGGTGGGCATACACCACATGGAGTTCAATGTCCGGGAGGCGGCCACGCTTCCCCGGCAACGGGAATGCTGGGCACATGCCGAACCACCTTGTTGATCAGACCTCACCCTACCTGCTCCAGCACGCCGACAACCCGGTCGACTGGTGGCCATGGGGCGCCGACGCATTCACCGAGGCCACCGATCGTGGCGTCCCGGTGCTGTTGTCCGTGGGCTATGCGTCGTGCCATTGGTGCCACGTGATGGCCCACGAGTCGTTCGAGGACGCGACAACCGCGGCATTCATGAACGAGCACTTCGTCAACATCAAAGTTGACCGCGAGGAACGGCCTGACGTCGACGCTGTCTACATGGACGTCACCGTCGCCCTCACCGGCCACGGTGGCTGGCCGATGACGGTCTTCCTCACACCGGCAGGTGAGCCGTTCTACGCTGGTACCTACTTCCCGCCGGCGCCGCGGGCGGGGATGGGGTCGTTCCGGCAGGTGCTCGAGGCGGTGACGAGCGCATGGCGGACGCGCCGGGACGAGGTGACCGCCTCCGGCGCGGGCATCGCGCGTCAGGTCGCCGCGGCAGCCGATGCCGCGGGCGGGCCGCCGGCCCCGTTCACCGCGCGGCTGCTCGATGCCGCGGTCGAGCAGGCAGGGCGGGCCTTCGACCCGGTGAACGGTGGTTTCGGAACGGCACCGAAGTTCCCGCCGTCCGCGCTGCTGGAGATGTTGCTGCGGCACTGGGCCCGCACCGGGGACGCCGCGAGCCTGCGTATGATCACGGCCACCTGCGAGGGAATGGCTCGTGGTGGGATTTACGACCAGCTTGCCGGCGGCTTCGCCCGTTACAGCGTGGATGCCACCTGGACCGTCCCCCACTTCGAGAAGATGCTCTACGACAACGCCCAGCTGCTGCGGGTTTACCTGCACCTGTGGCGGGCGACCGGATCCGCGCTGGCCGAGCGGGTCACCCGTGAGACCGCGGCCTTCCTGCTGGGCGAGCTGCGGACCCCCGAAGGCGGGTTCGCCTCCGCGCTGGACGCGGACACGACCGTGGCCACCGCGCCTGGTGCTGGCGGGCATGCCGCTGAGGGTGCCACCTACGTCTGGACGCCGGCCGAGCTTGTCGACGTCCTCGGCCAGGACGACGGGGCCTGGGCCGCGGGTGTCTTCGGTGTCACCGCCGCGGGAACCTTCGAGCATGGCGCATCCGTGCTGGCACTCGCCGCGGACGCCGATGATCCCGCCAGGTTCACCCGGGTGCGGGCCCGGCTCGCGGCGGCGCGGGCGCGCCGGCCCCAGCCCGCTCGGGACGACAAGGTCGTCGCGGCGTGGAACGGCCTCGCGATCGCCGCGCTGGCCGAGGCCGGCGTGCTGCTGGCGGAGCCGGGCTGGGTGACCGCGGCCGTCGAGGCGGCAACGCTGCTCCTCGACGTCCACTGGGTGGCGGGCCGGTTGCGCCGGACAAGTCGGCACGGCCGGGCCGGAACCAACGCCGGGGTGCTGGAGGACTACGGGGATGTTGCCGAGGGCCTGCTCGTCCTGCACCAGGTCACCGGTGATGACCGGTGGTTGGCGGCGGCCGGTGACCTGCTTGGTGTCGCATGCGCGCACTTTGTCGCGGCTGACGGTGGATTCCACGACACCGCGGACGACGCCGAGCGGCTGTTGCGCCGGCCGCGGGACTCCGCGGACTCGCCGGCACCGTCCGGCCAGGCGGCGATCACGGGCGCACTGCTGACCTACGCGGCGCTGACGGCTTCCCGCGACCATCGTGAAGCGGCTGAGCGGGCACTTGCGGCTCTGGTGCCGATGTTCGGCAGGAACGCCTCCTTCGCCGGATGGGCGGGTGCGGTTGGTGCGGCGTTTCTCGCCGGACCGGCTGAGGTGGCGGTTGTCGACCGGCCGGACCTGGAAGGACTCGCCCGGCTCACCACCGCGCCGGGCGCGGTCGTGGTGACCTCCGGGCCGTTGGCACACGGTCGGGCCGCCGGGGTCCATGTGTGCCGAGGCTTCGTGTGTGAGCGGCCCGCGACCACGGCCGAGGCAGTGCGTGAGCAGCTGGGGGTCAAGGTCCTTCCAGTGTCTTCGAGGAATGTCTGATGCCTGCTTCCAGTTGCTCGTGTATCACTTGTAAGTATGTAATCAACCAGGAGGTGCGTGATGCACGGGAGCCAACATCGAGAACAGATGGCGAGGAGGCACGGCATGGCGGGATCGCGCGGGCGCGGCCACGGTCGCTGGGGCGAGCGTGAGCAGGCGCCACCCGCGGACGACGCGCAGGCATGGTTCACCGGGCGACTGCCCGACGAGTGGTTCAACCGCCCGGTCACGGTGACCGTGGATCGGGATGAGATCATTGTTGTGGGCACGGTGCCCGCTCCCGACGTCGAGTCTGACGACCAGGCCGCGGTGGCCGCCGCGGAGTCGGGCCGGATCCGGCGTTTCCGCGAGGCGACCCGGGACGCCCGGATCGCGATCGCGCGGGAGGCGGAGCAGCGTTATCTGCGCAAGGTTGCGTGGGGGGTGACAGCGGGTGGCACAACCGAGTTGTTCACGACACTGTCCGTTCCGGTAATGACCCGGCTTCGGCAACCGGAACGCCATGTTCTTGACACGTTGGTCGACTCGGGGGTTGCGCGCAGCCGCAGCGACGCGCTCGCGTGGTGCGTCCGTCTCGTCGGTGAAAACGCCCAGCCATGGCTCACCCGTCTGCGGGAGGCTATGGAGAAGGTCGAGCAGGTTCGCGCCGAGGGTCCTGAACTGTGAGAATCCGGCTGGCGCCCAGCGCCGGTCGCTCTTAGTGGTCGCCGCCGGGGGAGCGTCGTCCGTTGGCGTGCGGGTGTTTTCCCCGGTCATGGAGTTTGTCTTTCCGGTGACCGGCGCCGGCCGGGCGCCGGTCACCGGCATCAGGTCATGTCGCGTAAATAGCGAAGATGACGGCAATGTAGTGGCACGCCGCCGCGACGATTGTGAAGGCGTGGAAAACCTCGTGGTAGCCGAACGTCCCCGGGGCCGGGTTTGGGCGTTGGGCCGCGTAGACGAACGCCCCGATGCTGTAGAGGACGCCGCCGACAATGATCAGGACCAGCGCTGTCACGCCCGCGGTGTGCAGCAGCTGAGGTATGACGAAGACCGCCACCCAGCCCAGGGCGATGTACAGCGGCACCATCAGGAAACGGGGTGAGTGCAGCCAGAGCATCCGCAGCCCGATCCCGACCGCCGCGCCGCTCCAGACGATCGTGAGTATGGTCCGCGCGGTCTTCGGTGGCAACGACAGCAAGGTCAGCGGTGTATACGTCCCGGCGATGAAAATAAAGATCATTGAATGATCGAGCCGCTTCATCAGCGAGCGGGCGCGTGACGTTGCCCACATTTTTCGATGGTAAAGCGCGCTGGTGCCGAACAGAAGGGCGATGCTCAGCGCATAAATACCGACGGCCAGGCGCGCGCGGAACGTGCCGGCCAAGGCCACCGCGATTACACCGAGTGCCACGCTGACCGGGAACGCGCCAGCGTGCAGCCAGCCGCGCATCCGTGGTCGTACCAGGTCATGGGGATGCTTGCCGAAGTCATGTCCGGGTACCGTTGTGGTCACGTGGTGACCGTATCTTGCGTCAGCTCTCCTTACTACCCGCCGCGCTACCCGCCGTGAATGTTGCCGTCCGCATTCGGTTTCGCAGCGTGACGGATCTGCCCCGCCGCGAGGCGCGTCGACCGCGCGACTGTCAGAAGCTCCCACGGTAGAGTCAAAAGATCCTGTACCCGGCCTCGAATCGCCCAAGCCGTGGTGGACTCGCTATGTAGTGCACAGTGGGGTGTCGGCACGTTGTTGCGGGTTCACTACGCATGCGTTCCGCGATCCCGGGCACGAGTGGGCCTGCCATGGCAGGGACCTATGGCGACACGGCGAGGCCGTGGTGGGCTCAACTCAAGCGGAGGTGGGAGCTGTGACGACCGCGGCGCAGATTCCGGGGCTGGACGCTGCCCCGACTAGGCATGCCGGGCTGATTGCCTGGGTACGCGAGATCGCCGAACTCGCCCGACCGGAACGCATCCAGTGGTGTGACGGTTCTGACGCGGAGTACGCGGAACTCGCGCGATTGCTGGTCGACAAGGGCACTTTTGTGCCATTGGACGAGGAGAAGCGTCCAGGTAGTTTTTTCGCGGCTTCTGATCCCACCGACGTTGCCCGGGTTGAGGACCGTACCTACATCTGCTCGCGCGATCCCGCGGACGCCGGACCGACCAACAACTGGATCGACCCGGATGAGATGCGGGCAAAGCTGCGTGGTCTTTTTGCGGGCAGTATGCGCGGGCGCACGATGTATGTCGTGCCCTTTTGCATGGGCCCGCTGGGCTCACGAATTTCCGCTCTTGGTGTTGAAATCACCGACTCGCCGTATGTTGTCGCGTCAATGCGGATGATGACACGAATGGGCGCTCCCGCTCTCGAGCAGCTGGGTACGGACGGGTTCTTTGTCCCGTGTGTGCACTCGTTGGGCGCGCCCCTTGAGCCGGGCCAGGCCGATGTCCCGTGGCCGTGCAACCCGACGAAGTACATCACGCACTTTCCGGAGACCCGGGAGATCTGGTCGTTTGGATCCGGCTATGGTGGGAATGCCCTGCTGGGCAAGAAGTGCTATGCGTTGCGGATCGCCTCGGTAATGGCCCGCGACGAGGGCTGGCTGGCCGAGCACATGCTTATTCTCAAGTTGACGTCGCCGACAAACCAGGTGCACTTCATCGCGGCGGCCTTCCCGTCGGCCTGCGGCAAGACCAATCTCGCAATGATCATTCCGACGTTGCCGGGCTGGCAGGCCGAGACTGTCGGTGACGACATCGCCTGGATGCGTTTTGGGGATGACGGCCGGCTGTACGCGGTGAACCCGGAGGCCGGCTTCTTCGGCGTGGCACCGGGTACGGGTATCGAGACCAACCCGAACGCCATCGAGACCCTGTGGGGGAACACGGTCTTCACCAACGTCGCCCGCACTGACGACGGGGACGTCTGGTGGGAGGGGCTGACCAGGGACAAGCCCGCGCACCTCATCGACTGGAAGGGGCGTGACTGGACGCCGGAGGCCACCGAGCCGGCCGCCCACCCCAACGCCCGCTTCACGGTGCCCGCGAGCCAGTGCCCGACGATCGCGGCGGAGTGGCAGGACCCGAAGGGCGTCCCCATCTCGGCCATCCTGTTCGGAGGGCGTCGAGCGACCGCGGTTCCGCTGGTGACCGAGGCACCGACCTGGCAGCGCGGGGTGTTCTTCGGCTCGATCGTCGCGTCCGAGACGACCGCGGCCCAGGCCGGAGAGATCGGCAAGCTGCGGCGCGACCCGTTCGCGATGCTGCCGTTCTGTGGCTACAACATGGCGGACTACTTCGCGCACTGGCTGGCGATAGGTCGCAAGGCCGATCCGGAGAAACTGCCGCGGATCTACTATGTCAACTGGTTCCGCAAGAACGCGCAGGGCCGGTTCATGTGGCCGGGCTACGGCGAGAACAGCCGGGTCCTGGCCTGGGTTGTCGGCCGGCTCGAAGGCCAGGCCGATGGGGTGGAGAGCCCGCTGGGCATCCAGCCCACCGCCGAGGCACTGCCCACGGAAGGCCTCGACGTCGCGCCTGAGGAGCTCGCCGAGCTGCTCACCCTTGACACCGAGGTCTGGAAGCGGGAAGCGGAGCTGATTCCAGAACACTACCGGACCTTCGGGGACGGGCTTCCCGCCGAGTTGTGGGCCGAACAGGAGGCCTTGGTCGCCCGCCTGAAG
This sequence comes from Protofrankia sp. Cj3, assembly GCF_917627355.1. Classification (NCBI taxonomy): domain Bacteria; kingdom Bacillati; phylum Actinomycetota; class Actinomycetes; order Frankiales; family Frankiaceae; genus Protofrankia; species Protofrankia sp. Cj3. The sequence goes on from NZ_CAKJTR010000032.1 coordinate 35,174, forward strand.
GACTGACGACCACTCGCCGTCCGGCTGAAGAGTGCGTGATTATGGTTTTTCGCGCACTCGGATGCTGTTGGGCTCGTATGGCTCTGGACGGGATGTCGTAGTGGTCATTACCATGCTGTGTCTGCCGGCGTTTTCATGACGGTTTTTCACGATTACGGTGGACTTCTGTGGTCAGCATGCGGGGCACGGTGCTGCCGGCCGGATCGGCGTCCGCTATGCGCCATGAGCACGGCTTCGGCCGTTGTCGTTCTGGCCGGGCCCTGTCTTGCCCGCCACTCGCCGGCCGGTCCGGTGGTGACGTTCATATGAACGGCGGACTACATCGTTGTCCAAGGCTGCTCGATCCGGATTAGGCGATCAACCTGTTGTGTCTGGGACACAGGCGGTTTCGCCCGGCATCACTATATGGTCGGTGACCGTCGCCGAGTGTGTTGTGCAAAAATGGTCGCCTTTTCGAGGCGAGGGAGCTAGCGTGTGACCCTGGGTTCCGCTGGCGGACGTTACCGAAGGACGATCCGTCGGGTGGATCCAGCTGGCTCAAGTTGTGGTCCGGCACTGGGCTGGACCACTCGGGAGGCCCCTCGGTGCCGCATTCGCGACAACGCCAGGAGGCCGGTACCCGGCCCCCTGTGGGGCTTGGTCCCGGACTTCCTCCGAGTAAGCGGGTGGGCGTGTGCCACGAACGCATGTCGTCGACACAAGCGTGCTCTTGTCTGATCCTGGTGCGCTGCTGCGGTTCGCGGAGCACAATGTTGTGCTTCCGCTGGTTGTCGTAGGGGAGCTGGAAGGTAAGCGGAACCATCCCGAACTGGGTTGGTTCGCCCGTGAAGCCCTTCGTTTGCTTGACGACCTACGAATCCGCCATGGTCGGCTGGATCAGGCGTTGCCGTTGGATGACGGTGGAACTCTGCGGGTTGAGCTAAACCACAGTGACCCGGCTGTGCTCCCGCCGGGGTTTCGGGTGGATGACAATGACTCGCGCATTCTGGCGGTAGCGCTCAATCTTGCTCGGGAGGGCGACGAGGTAGTTCTTGTCACAAAAGATCTGCCGCTGCGGGTAAAGGCGTCCGCGGTGGGGCTCGCGGCCGAGGAGTACCGGGCGCAGAGCCCGGTGGACTCGGGCTGGAGCGGCATGGCCGAGCTCGCCGTCTCCCAGGATGACCTGGATCGGCTCTACGCCCGGGAGACTGTCGAGATAGCCGAGGCGGCCGGGCTGCCCTGCCACACCGGTTTGGTGCTCACCGCCGCCGGCGGCAGCGCCTCGGCGCTCGGACGTGTGACGGCGGACAAGAAGGTGTGCCTCGTCCGGGGTGACCGGGAGGCCTTCGGTCTGCACGGACGTTCCGCGGAACAACGTGTCGCGTTGGACCTGCTGCTCGATCCCGACGTTGGGATCATCTCTCTCGGTGGGCGGGCCGGCACCGGGAAGTCCGCGTTGGCGCTGTGCGCGGGCCTGGAGGCGGTGATGGAACGACGGCTGCACCGCCGGGTTGTGGTGTTCCGTCCGTTGTACGCCGTTGGTGGTCAGGACCTCGGCTATCTGCCAGGCAGCGAGAACGAGAAGATGGCGCCCTGGGCGCAGGCCGTTTTCGACACGCTCGGTGCGCTGGTCTCCCAGGAGGTCATCGAGGAGATCGCTGACCGTGGGATGCTTGAGGTGCTGCCGCTCACCCACATCCGTGGCCGGTCCTTGCACGATGCGTTCGTCATCGTGGATGAAGCGCAGTCGCTCGAGCGCGGGGTGCTGCTGACCGTACTGTCGCGACTGGGCCAAGGATCGCGCGTGGTACTTACACATGATGTTGCACAGCGTGACAATCTGCGGGTTGGCCGGCATGACGGAGTTGCCTCCGTGATTGAAACTCTCAAGGGACATCCGCTGTTCGCGCATGTCACCCTCACCCGTTCGGAGCGATCGCCGATCGCCGCACTGGTCACGACCATGTTGGAGGACCTTGTTCTGTAGCGCGGTCCGGTAGCTCACCAACGGCGGCATGGGTGCCCGACCGGCAGCGCGGCCGGTCGGGAACCCATGGCCGCGGCGGTTGTCGACCGGGCGCCCGGGAACGTATCGGGGACGGCCGCGGTTGACACCGTGGACACGTCCTGGAGGTGTTCGCACATGCTCTTCGCTCGTCACAAGCCGGTTCTGCCAACGGCGGAGCGGGCACTGCCCGGCCGCTCACAGGCGGCCTTCGCGGTACCGGACCGACACGCGGTCCTCGGTACCCCGTTGCGGGGCCCTTTCCCCGCGGGTTTCCAGATCGCGGTGTTCGGGCTCGGCTGCTTCTGGGGCGCGGAGCGGAAGTTCTGGCAGACGCCCGGGGTGTATTCCACCGCGGTCGGGTACGCGGGCGGGATCACCCCGAACCCGACGTACGAGGAGACCTGCTCCGGCCTCACTGGTCATACCGAGGCTGTTCAGGTCGTGTTCGATCCGGCCGCGGTGAGCTACGAGGACCTGTTGAAGGTCTTCTGGGAGGCGCATGACCCGACCCAGGGGATGCGTCAGGGCAACGACGTCGGCACCCAGTACCGCTCGGCGATTTACACCCACTCCGACGAGCAGCGGGCCGCGGCGGAGCGCAGCCGGGACGCTTTCCAGGCCGTCCTGACCAGGAGCGGTTTCGGTCCGATCACTACCGAGATTGCCCCGGCTGGCCCGTTCTACTTCGCCGAGGATTACCACCAGCAGTACCTGTCGGACAGCAAGAACCCGAACGGCTACTGTGGCCTTGGCGGCACAGGGCA
>NZ_CAKJTR010000033.1:0-2049 GCF_917627355.1 Protofrankia sp. Cj3
AGCAGTTCATCCACGGCTTTCGAGCCGTCCGGGACTACAACGCCAACGGCCTGCTGCCCGCACCCCTCGACATGACCGCGAGTTTCGGTCAGATGAACAACTGCCTGTCGTTTGTCAAGGTCGCTGACGACGGTACCCGTTTTACTCCTGAGGCGTCCCGCTGCGGACGCAGGATATAGCGGCGTTCACCAGCCGGGTCCAGCCCCCGATATCGGCAGTGTGTCCGGTTCTGGGGCTGTTCGCCGTCTCTGCCCGGAGACCTCCTTAGCGAGACCTCCGTTTGGAGCTATCCGACATGTCGCTTCTAGGACAGGCTGTAGGTGTGAGGCCACCAGCCCGTGCGGAGTCCTAAGGTGACTGAGCCCGTCGAGATCCTGCGTGCTTACCGTGTCACTCTTGATCCCAATCCAACCCAGGAATTGACACTCGCTCAGCATGCGGGTGCCGCGCGATGGGCGTTCAATCATGCGCTCGCCGTGAAGATGGCGGCACGGGAGCAGTGGAAGGGCACGGTTGCCGCATTGGTGGCGGCGGGCGCGTCCGAGGAAGACGCCCGCCGGCAGGCCAGGGTTCCCACGCCTACCAAGCCGGCTATTCAGAAGGCGCTCAACAAGGTCAAGGGCGATGATCGGCAGGGTGTCGCGGGCATATGCCCGTGGTGGCACGTCGTTTCGACATATGCCTTTCAGTCAGCATTCCTCGACGCGGACATGGCATGGAAGGCATGGCTGGACTCGTTGGCGGGCCGGCGTAGGGGACGCCGGGTCGGCTGCCCCCGCTTCAAGAAGAAGGGCCGTTCACGGGATAGTTTCCGGCTGCACCATGACGTGAGGAGACCGACGATCCGACCGGTCACCACCCGGCGGCTGTTGCTGCCGCGGATCGGTGAGGTCCGTACCCACGACAGCCTGAAACGGCTGATGCGCGCGCTCGATCGCAGATCTGGTGTCATCCAGTCGGTGACGGTCTCGCGGGGGGCACATCGCTGGTACGCGAGCGTGCTGGTCCGTGAGTGGATTGCGCTGCCAGCGCCGAACCGTGCCCAGCGGGCCGCTGGCACGGTCGGGATCGACCTCGGGCCCCGCTCTCCTGTCACCCTGTCCACGGGCGAGCGGCTCTTCACCCACCGGGCGCAAGCCCGGCATGCCCGCGCGCTTGCGAAGGCGTTCCGCACCGTCGCCCGGACGATGAAGGGCTCCCGGCGACGCGGGAAGGCACAGCGCCGGCTGGCACGCCTGCAGCACCTGGAAGCGGCCCGCCGGTCGACGGATATGCATCGCCTGACGAAACGCCTCGCGACCGGCTGGGCGATGGTGGCAGTGCCGGACCTGCAGGCCGCCGGCATGACCCACCCGGCTCGGGGGACCGGCAGCAAAGCCGGGGCGGGCCGCCGGCCCAGACGGGCTCTCAACCGGGTGCTCCGCGACATCTCTCCCAGCGAGGTGCGCCGGCAGCTCGATTACAAGACCGTCTGGTATGGCAGTAGGATTTCCATTGTCGACTATGGATATCCATCGAATAAGACCTGCTCGGCCTGTGGTACGGCAAAAACCACGCTGGCCTTGTCCGAGCGGGTGTTCCACTGTACCGCCTGCGGACTGTCGATGGATCGTGACGTGAACACCGCGCGCGCCATTGCCCGGTTCGCTGTCGCCTCCGATAGGGGGGAGACAGAAAACGCCCGTGGAGCGCCCGTGAGACCGATCCGTCCAGTTCGGACGGTGACGCGGGGCACGTCGATGCGGGAAGGCCCACCGACTGGTGGGTCACCCCAGTGCAGTGATGCGCAGGCATCCCCCCGCACCATAACCCAGACCGGAGAGGGCTCGGCCCACCGGCAGCAGGGATGATCACATGCTGCGTGCTACAGGTCAGTTCATGACCCGTTCGGCCCGCCGGCGCAAGGGATGATCGATGCCACCCGGAACGCGTCAAGGGATGTGCCCGTCCGGCCTACCGGCCTAGGGGATGATCGCTATGGAGTACGCCTCGTCGGTGGCGGACCGAGTCCGGCCCGCAGGAGGGGAGGAGGGAACGGATCGACCGTCG
>NZ_CAKJTR010000033.1:2561-16237 GCF_917627355.1 Protofrankia sp. Cj3
GCGTAGCCGCCGCGAGGGCGGGGGCCGAGGATGCCTTCGAGCGGCCACCCATGCCGGCGGCAAGCAGCGGGTCACGGCTGTAGGTGCGTGGCCAGGATATACACGGGACTGCCGTCCGCCTGCTCACAGAAGCCGCCGGGAGCGTATCCCGGTTCCCGGCGGATCTCCAGTCGTTTCCATCCGGATCGGATGAGCAGATTCACAAGGGGGCCGATGACGTTCGGGTATTTTCCACTCCGGCGTGCCGCGGCCGTGTTTATTTTCTCCCCGCTGAGTGGCAGCATGCAGTATCCGCCGATTTTTCCATCCTTGTCGATGGATGCTTCGAGGCGTTGCCAGCCCGACTTTTTTGACAGCTGGACAAGCGTGGCTATCACATCATTTTTGTCGTTTTCCTTCTCCAGGAAGTCAAGATATGCAACGGGTGTCGAGCCGCCATGGCCGGCTCTCCCGCACTCACGCGAGCAGTATTGATCATTTTTGTCCTGTATTAATGTGCCGCAGGACGTGCACATTTTTTCGCTCATTTTGTTTCTCCTCCGTGGCGGGTGCCTCGATTTCCGCAATTTGTTCGGTGGTGGCCGCGCGCGTTCTCAAGTCCTTTCAGTGGACTCCGATCTGACGATCTGACGATGATGACAAAGAACCAGGCGGGGAACAAGTCCTGACTTCGTGCGTACGCCAGCCTCGCCGCAAGCGAGCCACCGCCAGCTCCAGACGGATATCTCCGTTTGGAGCTACGGGAAATGCCGGCGGTATCACCATCGCCGTGAGCCCGCCGCCGTCCAGGTGGGGGTGTCCAGGTGGGGGTGCCGGGCCGAGTGGAAGCCCGTTACGGTCAGAACTGTCCCGGTGAGGCGTGCGGGGCATGCCGCTCCCCCCCCGTAGCAGCAGCGCTCCCGTCCTCACCGGGACACCACGACCCGTTATGCAGCCGCGGGAAGGGTGCCTGACCCGTGGCGGTCCTGATGACCGTGCGGGCGGCGCTGGTATTCGGGGAAGCGGCCGATGCCGCGTCATGAGGAGGCGACATGGCTCTGTCCCCGTGGGACGTACAGAACAAGGTATTCAGCCCGACCCGGTTCCGCACCGGCTACAAGGAGGACGAGGTCGACTCCTTCCTCGACGATGTCGAGGACGAACTCACGAGACTCCTGGACGAGAACACCGACTTACGCAGGCAGCTCGACGAGGCCCGCCGCGCTGGCGGCGGCAGTTCCGCCGTTCCCGCACAGCTGCTGCAGGAAAACCAGCAACTGCGCAGGCAGCTGGAGGAGGCACAGCAGCGGAGCGCTCAGGTGACTCAGGCCTCGGCAGGTGAACCTCCCGCTCCCCGGCTGGCCGCCGCCCAGCCGGCCGCCGCCCAGGCCGCGGCCCACGTCCCAGGCTCCCAGCTGGACAGCGAGATCGAGCGGCGTGTCACCCAGACCCTCATGCTGGCGCAGCGCACCGCCGACGAGCTGTCGCAGCAGGCCCGTGACGCGTGCGAGCGTGCCCGCCGGGACGCCCATGCCGACGCGGAGCGCATTGTCAATGAGGCCCGCGCGTACGTTGCCGAGCAGCTCGGAGGCCTTGCCGACGACAAGCGCCGGTTGGAAGACCAGGTTGAGCAATTGTTGGCCTTCGAACGTGACTACCGTGCCCGGCTGGGCTCCTACCTGGAGATCCAGCTGCGCGATCTGGACGGGATACCGACGCGGCCGGCTATCGACGCCATGGCGGGCACGCCGATCGACCCGGGCACCGGATCCCCACCGCCGCTTCCGCCTGGGATCAGCATCGCCGCGCAGCCGATGCCCGCCCCGGTCGCCGCGCTGACTTTCCCGTCAGCCCACCAGCCCGTCTCGTCGCTGGCCGCCGGCACGCTGTTGTCCGGAGCAGACAGCAGCTGGTTCGATACTCCCGCTCCTGTCCTGGAGCCGGCCCGTCAGGATGCCTGCGGAATGCGGGGTTTCTAGTGGTCGGCGCCGGAAGTTCATCCAGGGCCTGCCGGCGCCAGCCGGCGCCTCGCTTCGTTGTCGTCGGCCCCGGTAGAACACCGCTACCGGGGCCTCCTCCGCCTCGCGACGCATCCACCTGGCATCCGACAACCCCCGAAGGACTTCCAGCGCCGACCACTAGCCGGGCAAGGCGACCGGGGCGAACCGTGCATCCCTTCCCGCGGGTCGCTGGCCATCGGAGCTACCTGGCGACGTGTCACCGACACGCCTGAGCGTTCGTTACCGTTGCGTTGCTCCCTCGTATCGTGAAAGCCAGCCCGCATCGGGTGACCGGCCAGCGACGTGAGGAGGTCCGGGCTGCCCGGACGTACCCGCAGGCGAGTGAGGGCGACGTTGGTTGACTCCATGTGCCTGGCCGCCTGCCCGCAATCGATCAGTTTGGTCGCGTCGGTCGCGTCGGTGACGGAGCCCCCCATCACTGGCGATGACGCATCCCCGGGGGAGCCACAGCAGGGCCACCGTGTACAGGCCGACGGCCGGTGTGGTCATCGACGTGGCTGTCAGCCCACACCAGCAGACAGAACTTGCTATTAACGTCCCAACCGATTGTCCGATCGGTCAATATTATGCGATCAGTCCGACACATACGGTTGCGGGGACGTGGACCCCGTCGGTGTGGCAGGAATCAAGGAGCGCAGCGGCATGCCCAGGTGGAGGCTCCGAGCCGACGTCCGAAGCCGATGCTCGTCGGCTTGTCGGCACGCCGGTGACCACCAGTACACACCCGTATCCGTTATCAGGGTATAGAGGCGAGCGGAACATACCATGATAGCGAGACGAAGTAGACACGAAGCGGAGTATCGGTGACTGATTCGACCATCATCTATACACACACTGACGAGGCCCCGGCCCTGGCGACGTACTCGTTCCTGCCTGTGGTCCAGGCATACGCCCAGGTGGCCGGTGTCAGAGTCGAAAGCCGCGATATCTCCCTGGCAGGGCGGATCATCGCCAGCTTCCCCGAGTATCTCACGGAGGCCCAGCGTGTCGACGACGCGCTCGCCGAGCTCAGCGGGCTGGCCAAGACGCCTGAGGCGAACATCATCAAGTTGCCGAACATCTCGGCTTCGATGCCGCAGCTGAAGGCGGCGGTCGCTGAGCTGCGGCGGCAGGGCTACGCGCTGCCGGACTACCCGGATGACCCGAAGACCGACGAGGAGCGGGAGATCCGCGTCCGTTACGACAAGGTCAAGGGCAGCGCCGTCAACCCGGCGCTACGCGAGGGCAACTCCGACCGCCGTGCTCCCGCGTCGGTGAAAAGCTACGCTAGGACCCACCCGCACCGGATGGGCGCGTGGCGCTCCGATTCGAAGACGAACGTTGCCACCATGGGCGCTGACGACTTCCGTGCTACGGAGAAGTCCACAGTCATCACCGAAGCCGGCTCGCTGCGCATCGAGCTGGTGGGTGAGGACGGCGCTGTCATCGTCCTGCGTGAGTCCATACCGGTGCTGGCGGGCGAGGTCGTGGACGCCTCCGTCATGCGCGTGGCCGCGCTGCGTGAGTTCCTGGTGGCGCAGATCGCCCGTGCCAAGGCCGAGGGCGTGTTGTTCTCCGTACACCTGAAGGCCACGATGATGAAGGTTTCCGACCCGATCATTTTCGGCCACGTGGTGCGGGCCTTTTTCCCGCGGACCTTCGCCGCCCACGGTGAGACGCTTGCCGCGGCAGGGCTGACTCCGAACGACGGGCTCGGTGGCATCCTCAAGGGCCTGGAACCCCTGCCCGAAGGCGAAGGAATCAAGGCTTCCTTCGCCGCCGAGCTGGCCGACGGCCCCGCTCTGGCGATGGTCGACTCCGACCGCGGCATCACCAACCTGCATGTGCCCAGCGATGTCATCGTGGACGCCTCCATGCCGGCTATGATCCGTACCTCCGGTCACATGTGGGGTCCAGACGGCCAGGAGGCGGACACCCTCGCGGTTCTTCCCGACAGCAGCTATGCCGGCATCTACCAGGTTGTCATCGATGACTGCCGGGCGAACGGCGCCTTCGACCCCGCGACGATGGGCTCGGTGTCCAACGTCGGCCTGATGGCACAGCAGGCCGAGGAGTACGGCAGCCACGACAAGACCTTCGAGATTCCCACCGCGGGCACGGTACGGGCCGTCAACGCGGCCGGCACCGTGCTCTTGGAGCAGGTGGTTGGCGCTGGCGACATCGTCCGTCTGTGCCAGACCAAGGACGCGCCGATCAGGGACTGGGTGAAGCTCGCCGTCACCCGTGCCCGCGCCACCGGCGACCCGGCGGTGTTCTGGCTCGATGAGAACCGTGCGCATGACGCGAAACTGATCGAGAAAGTCAGGGCCTACCTGCCTGAGCACGATACCCGGGGACTTCAGATTGAGATCATGGCGCCGACGGGCGCGATCGCGTTCTCCCTGGAGCGGATCCGTCGAGGCGAGAACACGATTTCGGTCACCGGCAACGTGCTGCGTGACTACCTGACCGACCTGTTCCCGATCCTGGAGCTTGGCACGAGCGCCAAGATGCTCTCGGTCGTCCCGCTCATGAACGGCGGCGGCCTGTTCGAGACGGGCGCCGGCGGCTCCGCGCCCAAGCATGTCCAGCAGCTGCTCAAGGAGAACTACCTGCGCTGGGACAGCCTGGGCGAGTTCCTCGCGCTGGCGGTCAGCTTCGAGCACCTCGCGCAGACGACGGGCAACGCACGCGCTCAGGTGCTCGCCGACACCCTCGACCGCGCGACCGCCACCTTCCTCAACGAGGACAAGTCGCCCAGCCGCCGCCTGGGCGGCATCGACAACCGCGGCAGCCACTTCTACCTGGCGCTTTACTGGGCGCAGGAGCTGGCCGCACAGACCGATGACGCCCGTCTCGCGGAGGCGTTCGCCGGCCTGGCCAAGACGCTCACCGCGCAGGAGCGGACCATCGTCGACGAGCTGCTCGCGGTTCAGGGCTCGCCGGCCGACATCGGGGGTTACTACCAGCCCGTCGCTACCATGGCCGCGGCCGTCATGCGTCCGTCGAAGAGCTTCAACGAGGCCATCGCGGCCCTCGGCTGAGCAGCTCGCGGTAGTGCCGAAGGATGTGAGTTCGATGTTGTTCCCTGGTGACCCAGGAACATGGGATTCACATCCTTGGCTGGCGAGCTGGCGAGCCGGTTGTTCCCCGCTGGGGCGGCGGAGAGGCCGTGTGCCACCGCTCTCGTGACCATGCGCGGTATCAGGCTGTCCAGGGTCTGACGGCGCGGTGCAGGCAGGGCGCTTCGTGCCTGACCGGGAAACCTGTGTGCCTCTCGTCTCGAACGTGCTCCCAGCGCGCTCGGCACTACAGGGCATCTCCGACGGGAAAAATGCCGACCGTAACCCGATCCCGCTATAGCGGTGATGCGCGCGGTCTGAGAGCATCCGTTCTTGTGCGCATATCAGGGTTCCGTCGCCCTTCCGTAACCATGCGTGGGTATGCCGTCGCGTTGATGTTGATGTTGGCCGCATGCTCCAGCGGGGGAAGTGAACCAGCCGCGCGGGCTTCGGCCAACGCTGGATCCGGTGCCGGATCAACGGCCGCGTCCCGATACGGCACGCCGCTGAAGGGGATCTGCCCGGACACCGTGGTTTTCCAGGAGCCGTGGTGGCCGGGTGCGGACTACGGGTTCGCCTACCAGCTCCTCGGGCCGAACCCGGTGATCGACAGGAACAAGAACCGGATCACCGGCCCGCTCGGCGCTACCGGCGTCACGTTCGAGATCCGGGCTGGTGGCCCGGCGGTCGGCTTCCAGCCGACGTCCTCCCTGCTCGCTCAGGACGACAGCATCCTGGTCGGCGACGTCGGCACGGACGAGGCGATCCAGAACTCGGGAAAGGCGCCGACAGTGGCGGTCTTCTCGATCTATGAGAAGAACCCGCAGGTTCTTCTGTGGGGGAATCCGGACTGGAACTTCGCCAGCGTCGCCGATATCCACCGGGCGGGGGTGACGGTGCTGGCCAGCGCGAGCGGGACTGTTTACCCGGATGTTTTCATCCGGGAGGGGCTACTGAACAGGTCGCAGGTCGACACCTCCTACCAAGGCACCCCTGACCGGTTTGTCGCCACCGACGGCAAGATTGCGCAGCAGGGGTTCGTGACCTACGAGCCATACCAGCTTGAACACGATGTCAAGGCGTGGGACAAGCCAGTGAGATACCTGCTCCTCCATGACGAGTACCCGGTGTACCGGGCCCAGCTCTCCGTCCGGCCGGACAAGCTGGCGGCCAACCGTGCCTGCCTGGCCAAACTCGTGCCGTTGTTCCAACGGGCACAACGTGACTATATTGCCGACCCTGGTCCGACCAACCAGCTCCTGCTCACGGTCGTCGGTTCGCTGGACACCAGCGGCTTCACTCTTTCGCCCGGTCTGCTCGCGGATGCCGACACGAAGCTGAAAGAACTCGGGCTGGTCGCCAACGGGACTGACGGGGTGCTGGGCAGCTTTGACACCGCCCGTGTCCAGCGGCTCATCGACCGGCTGGCGCCGGTCTTCGAGGCCAGGGGCACCAAGCCCAAACCGGGGCTGAGACCGGCGGATCTGGTGACCAATGACTTCCTGGACAGGTCGATCTCCCTGAAGTAGCGAGCTCTGGAGCCTGCGGCCGCCATGCGCCGCAGCGACATTCGAAGCTCACGGCCACCCCGCGCGACGCCACCGACCGTCCCGGAGATGGAGTCACTTTCATGAGCGACTACCCGCCCCCCACTTTTGACATCACCAAGCCGCACTCGGCCCGGGTCTGGAACTACTGGTTGGGCGGTAAGGACTATTTCGAAGTTGACCGTGAGTACGGGGACCGGTACTTCGAGATGTATCCGGAGATTGTCGAGATCGCCCGCGTGGGCCGGGCCTTCCTCCGCCGTGCCGTCACCCACCTGGCCGGTGAGGCAGGCATTCGCCAGTTCCTCGACATCGGTACAGGCCTGCCCACCATGGAGAACACCCACGAGATCGCCCAGCGGATCGCCCCGGACGCGCGTGTCGTCTATGTCGACAACGACCCGCTCGTGCTGCTCCACGCTCGTGCTCTGCTGGTCGGTACCAGCGAGGGCGCCACCGCTTACATCGACGCCGACGTCCATGATCCTGAGAAGATCCTCGCCGGTGCCGCCGAAATCCTGGATTTCACCCGGCCGGTGGGGCTCATGCTGATAGGAATCATGGGGAATGTCGCGGACGTCGACGAGGCGTACGCGATTGTGCGACGGCTTCTCGACGAGGTGCCATCGGGCAGCTACCTGACTCTGGGGGATGGCGTGGTCCTTGACGAGGCCGTCCGGGCCCTCAGCGAAGGCCCCGATGGGCACGGGTACTACAACCGCAGCGTTGAAGAGATCGTCCGGTTCTTCGACGGACTCGAACTGCTCGAGCCCGGTGTGGTCTCGACCTCTCTTTGGCGGCCCGCTCCGGGAAGCGCTCCCGCTGCACTGGATGCGTTCTGCGGTGTCGCGCGTAAGCTCTGAGTACCGTTGGGGATCAATATCATGCTCAGGTACTGAGCACACACGGGGAGCACAGTGACGGGGCATCCGGACCGGGGGTCGGCCGTGGGCCGGATGCTGCTCGGCATTCAGCTGCGCCGTCTTCGGGAGGCCCGAGGCATCAGCCGCAAGGCCGCCGGGTACGAGATCCGCAGCTCCGAATCGAAGATCAGCAGGTTGGAGCTGGGGCGGGTTGGCTTCAAGGAGCGTGATGTAGCCGACCTGCTCACCCTCTACGGCGTCACCGCTGAGGCGGATCGGGCACCGCTGCTTGAGCTGTCCCGGCAGTCCACCCAGCCGGGCTGGTGGAACGCCTCCGCCGATGTCCTGCCGAACTGGTTCGAGCTTTACCTGGGTCTGGAGACCGCCGCGACATTGATCCGGACCTATGAGGTCCAGTTCATCCCAGGCCTGCTCCAGACCGAGGACTACGCCCGTACCGTCATTACCCAAAGCGATGGTCCGGGCGCTGTTTCGGTCAAGGACGTCGAACGCCGGGTCGACATGCGGATGAGCCGGCAGAGGATACTGGACCGCCCGGATCCGCCCCGGCTGTGGGCCGTGCTGGACGAGGCGGCTCTGCGGCGCCCGATCGGCCAGCCCGCGGTGATGCGCGCCCAGCTGGAACGGCTGATCGCGGTTTCCAAGCGGCCGAACATCATCGTCCAGGTGATGCCCTTTGCCTTCGGCGGCCATGTCGCGGAAGGTGGCGCCTTCAGCATTTTGCGTTTCGCCGAACCGGATCTGTCCGATGTGGTCTATTCCGAGTATCTTACGAATGCGCTCTACCTGGACAAGCCATCGGACGTGTACCGCTATTCGGAGGCCATGAACCGGCTCGGCATCGACAGTACAGCGCCCGACCAGGCCGCCGATTTTCTGGCCAGGGTCATCGCCGAGATGTGAGGACGGGGGGCCGGCTTCTCCGACGGCATTGTCTCCCGGCGGGCGATATTACCTCACCGGCGTTGCCCCGACTCGTACCAGGGCCCGACGACCAGGTGAGCCGCCAGGCCGAACAAGCAGAAAACAACGAAACCAAAAAGGGCGGAAACGATGATCGCGGCAAACAGTGGCCCGGACTCCAGGCTCCGCGTGTAGCCGTCGATGAGCCGGCCGATCCCTGGTTCCCCCTGGCGGAAGAAGAAGTCGCCCACGATCGCGCCGATCACCGACAGGCCCGCGGAGATACGTAGCCCGGTGAAGACGGCGGGAAGAGCGCCGGGAAACTCCAGCCAGATAAGCCGCCGCCACCGGCTGGCTTGCCGCAACGTGAACAGGTCGTGCTGGCCGGTATCCGCCGAACGGAGGCCGAACAGCGTGTTCGTAATGATTGGGAAAAGCGCGATCAGGACACACACAATGGTCCTGGGCCAGAAGCCGTACCCGAACCAGAAGCCGATCAGCGGAACAACCGCCAGGATCGGAATGGTCTGCAGCAGCACCGCCCAGGGATAGAACGAACGCTCGACCCAACGTGCCTGGTTCATCAGGACCGCGAAGGTCATCCCCAGCGCTGACGCGATCACGAGGCCGACGACGGCGACCTTCGCGGTTGCCTCCAGCGCGGAAAGAATCTCGTGGAACGTGGCCCAGTCGAGAAATCCGTCCAGCACCACCTGATGTGGCGGTGGTAGCAGGAAACGTCGGCGCGGGGCGAAGAGGGCATAACTCACCAGGTACCAGGCCCCGACCACCACACACAGGACGGCGAACGGCGGCAGTGCCGTCCGCGCCGCGCCGGCCAGGCGGGAGAACACCCGCGGCAGCGGCCGGGCCACCGGCAGGGGGGCGTTGTCGGCGGTCACGCGAACGACTCCCGCAGAGCCTTGGAAACGGCCTGCGCGGTCCGGGTGAACTCCGTGTCGAACCGCAGCCCGCTCTGCCTCGGGTAGTCGAAGGGCACCTCGATCTGGGCCAGCACGCGGCCTGGCCGAGCGGAGAGAACGACCACTCTCGTGGCGAGCAGGACCGCCTCCGCCGCCGAATGCGTGACGAACAGGCCGGCGAAACGTTCCCGTGTGTACAGCCGCAGTAACTCGTCCCCGAGACGTTCCCGAGTGATCTCGTCGAGCGCGCCGAACGGTTCGTCGAACAGGAACAACGACGGACGCATGGTGAGCGCGCGGGCGAGCGAGACCCGCATGCGCATCCCACCGGACAATGCCTTCGGGCGGTGCCGCTCGAAGCCCGCCAGCCCGGTCAGCGCGATGGCGTCGGCAACCAGGCGCCGACGTTCCTCCTTCGCCACGCCGTCGAGTTCGGCGAGGAGGCCGATGTTCGCCTCGACTGTCCGCCATGGCAGCAGGGTGGGGTCCTGGAAGACGTAGCCGGGGACGGCCGAGCCGACCGCCACCGATCCGGACGACGCTTCCGTGAGGCCCGACGCGATGCGCAGCAGCGTGGACTTGCCCGAGCCCGAGGGTCCGACCACCGCCACGATCTCGGTATCACGTACCGTAAAAGACACCTCCCGCAACGCCCGGGTACCGTCCGGGAATGTCTTCCCCACCCCCCGGAACGACAACGCGGTACCCGCCGGGACTGGCCCCGGCGACGACGCCTGCCTTTTTGTCTGTTTCATCCTGATCTCCGGCCCAGTGGCGCGCACATGCGGAGGATCCGCCTTTGTTCGCCACGTCAGGTCCCTTGGCTGAAAATTGGAAAATGATTAATCGTACCGGTTTGATCGCACCGTGGCCGCGTCCGCCGTACTCCTGGTAGGCATATCCACCGGAACGGTGACGGCGTGGTCGGGTGGCCGTGGGAAAGCGGCTGCCATGGCGCAGGTGCCCGCCGCTGGCCGTGCCGGCCCTCACAGGCCGCGGGCGACGACGTCGAGGACGGCGCCCAAGGCGCGTTCGCGCTCGGCATCGGGGAGGTCACGCAGCGGCCCGTCGTTGAGCAGTGTCGACAAACCGTGTACGGCTGACCAGGCGGCGTACTCGGCCCCGGGGCGGCGTTCGGGTGGGATCGCGCCGGTCTCAACCAGCTCGTCGAGCCGGCTACCGAGCAGCTCATACGGGCCGAGCCCGCTGGCGCCTGTTCCCTCGCCCGCCGCGAAGGCGCGCGTGGTACGAGGCACGGCGAACGCCGTCTGGAACCAGCCGGGTTCGGTGGTGGCGAACTCCACGTAGGCCCGCCCGAGCGCGTCGAGCCGGGCCCAGGCGGTCACCATCGGGTCGGTGTCGCTGGGCAGCGCGTCGATCCGTTGCTCCATGAGCAGCGCCAGCTGGCTCATGCAGCGTTCGCAGACGGCGCGCAGCAGCTCGTCCCGGTCGGCGAAGTGCCGGTACGCCGCGTTGTGCGAGACGCCGGCGGCGCGGGTTGCCGCCCGTAGCACCACGGCTTCGGGGCCATCGGCTCGGGCCAGTGCGACACCGGCGTTGACGAGCGCCTCCCGCAACTGGCCGTGGTGATAGGGGCGTGGGGGGATGGCAGTCAACATGTTGACAGTGTCCACTTTGGGTGGCATGCTCGTCAATGTTGCCGCTGTCAACTTTAGGAGATGTGCTCTCGATGGCTTCCCCGCGCTCCCGCCGTCGGCTCGCGCTTCTCGCGACCGTCTGCCTCGCCGTGTTCGCGATCAACCTCGACACCACGATCGTCAACGTCGCCCTGCCCGAGCTGGCCCGTCAGCTCGGCGCGACCACCCGCGATCTGCAGTGGATCGTCGACGGGTACAACCTGGCCTTTGCCGCGCTCGTGCTCACCGCCGGGTCGATCGGCGACCGCTTCGGCCGTCGCCCGGTGCTGATCGGCGGGCTCGCCGGCTTCGCCGTCGCGAGCGCGGTCGGGGCGGTGTGTACCGGGGCCGGTGCGCTGGTCGCGGTGCGTTTCGTCATGGGCGCGTTCGCCGCGCTCATCTACCCGACGACACTGTCGGTCATCACGAACGCCTACCCGGACCGCGCCGAGCGCGCCAAGGCAATCGGCGTGTGGGGTGCGGTCACCGGCCTCGGGGTCGCCGTCGGTCCCGTCACGGGTGGGCTGCTGCTCGCTCACTTCTGGTGGGGCGGAGTCTTCCTCGCCCTCGTCCCGGTCGCGCTGGCCGCGGCGGCCCTCGCCGTCGTGCTCGTGCCCGAGTCCAGCGACCCCGGCGCGGCCCGGCTGGACCTGCCCGGTCTGGTCACCTCGTCGGCCGGCATCGGGCTCCTCGTCTACACGATCATCGAGGCGCCGCACCGCGGCTGGACGTCGTTCTGGACGATCGCCGGTTTCACCGCAACGGCGATCATCGTCGCCCTGTTCATCACTGTTGAACGGCGCCGGGCGAACCCGATGCTTGATGTGAGCCTGTTCCGTACGCCGGCCTTCTCGGCCGCGAGCGGCGCGGTGACCGTCGCGTTCTTCGCGCTTTTCGGGTTCATCTTCCTGATCACACAGTACTTCCAGTTCATCCGCGGCTACGGCACCGTCTCGACCGGTGTGCGGATCCTGCCGGTGGCCCTGACCATTGCGGCCGGATCGGTGCTCGGCGCGTGGCTGGCCGGCCGCCTCGGCACCCGCGTCATTGTCGTCACCGGGCTGACGCTGTTCGGCACGGCGTTCGCCTGGATCGCGGTGTCCGCGACCTACGAGTCCTACCTGCGGATCGCCGCACAGATGCTGATCATGGGTGCTGGTCTCGGCCTGACCACCGCACCGGCCACCGAGTCGATCCTGTCCGTGCTGCCGGCGGCGAAGGCCGGTATCGGGTCCGCTGTCAACGACGCCACCCGGGAGGCCGGCGGCACGCTCGGTGTCGCCGTCATCGGCAGCGTCTTCACCTCGATCTACGTCCACCAGCTCGCCGGTACGAGCGTCGCCGCGTTGCCGGCGCAGGTCGCCGGCGCCGCCCGCGACTCCGTCGGCGCGGCGATCGCGACAGCCACCCACGCCGCGCCGGCGGTCAGCCAACAACTTGTCGCCGATGTCAACGCGTCATTCATGAGCGGCCTGCACATCGCCTGCCTGGTCGCCGCTGGCGTGTGCTGGCTCGGCGCGCTCGGCGGCCTGGCGTTGCCCGGCCGTCGCGACATGGGTGTACCGCGGCCCGGTCGAACCGTCTCGTCCGACGCTGAGCCGGCGCTGGCCGGTTGAGACAGCCGTCCCGTCGTGACCGTGCGGCCGGTGGGCTCCGGCGGCGCGGCGTCGCGCCGCTCGATGGCGCGTAAGAGCGCCCGGCAAGCGGGACGTAGATCGAAAAGCGGGGCTGCGGCAGGCGCATCGCGCGGCCATGGACAGGGATCGATGACGTGCCTACCCCAGCCCCGCCTCCCCGGTCCCCGGTCCGCGGTCGCCAGATCGCTCTGGTGTCGGTGTTTCTCGCGGCGGGTTTTCAGCGGTGTACGGGTAGCCCGGCGGCGGCCCATGCGTGGAACCCGCCGATGATGTCGGTGGAGCGCCGCAGGCCGAGATCGTGCAGGGAGGCCGCGGCCAGGCTGGATGTGTAACCCTGCGAACAGACTATGATGATCTGCTGGTCGTAGCCGGTGGCCGCGGGAAGCTTCGCGTCGCTGGCGGGGTCGAAGCGCCACTCCAGGACGTTTCGCTCGACAAGCAGCGCGCCTGGAATCTCGCCCTCACGCGCGCGCTGCGCGGCCGGGCGGATGTCAACGATGATCGCGCCCTGCCGCCGGGCTTCGGCTGCCTGCGCGGCGGTGAGCCGGGTCAGCCTGGCGCGGGCGTCGGTGAGAACCTGTTCGATCGTCCGCGCTCCCGCCGGGGGTGATGGGACGGAAGTCACCAGTCCACTCCTGCCTGCTCACGACCTACCTCGACCAGCCCCGCCCGCTGATCCACGACGTAGCGTCGCATGAACTCCAGGGCCGGTGTGTAGACGTGGATGCTGACCGCCGGGATGGTGCCGGTATTGCCGATGCGGTGGACGTGAGCTGGACCGAAGGAGCGGACCCGGCCCCTGGCATGTGTGTCCGGGCGGGACGGTTCGTACCGGCCGGAACCAGCCGCCCACTCGGTCAGGACGCCGGCCACGACCGCGAACGCACCCGTGCTGCCGCCATGGTCGTGCAGGTCGGTGGACTGGCCGGGGAGCCAGGTCAACAGCCATGCCTGATGGTCGGTGGTTGTCTCCAGCAGCGTGTACCACCGCCGGTCCGGGTCGAAGCGGACCAGCGGAACCCATCCGTCCCGGTGCGTCGTGAGCCGTCGGACGATCAGGGCGGCGGCTGTCGGGCTGTGCCTCCTGCCCGTGCGGGCACGCGA
>NZ_CAKJTR010000033.1:16615-29882 GCF_917627355.1 Protofrankia sp. Cj3
AGTTATGGCGATACGGCAGCGGGAGCGGGTCTGTACGGCGCGTAGCCGCGGCACGAACCGGCGGCACGAACCCGTGGAGAAGCGGGGATGGCGTTGCGGACCTGGCTGCGGATGCGCCTCCGGCGGAAGCACGCTGCTCTCACGCCATCGGTCAGGCGCCTGCCGCCAGCCAGGCCGCGAAAGAGAACCCCGGCCCGGTATCTGGTACCCACCCATAGAGATCGGGTGGGCCGCCGCCGTCGGCGACGGTCACGATGGTCAGCGACAGAGCGCGCTGGAGGTAAGCCGGTAGTCCATGTAGCGACACGCCACGAGGAGAAATCTCGACCTCATGAGTCGACAATGCCTGGTCGGCTGGCGTGGCGTCAACTGGCGAACGGGAGGCTCAGCCGTTTCGCGAAAGATCATTTTTTTGGGCAAAGCCGGTGCCGGTGCCGGCGCGGTCGAACGTCATTCGTCGGCGGGCGGTGGCTGGGCGGCGAGCAGGGAGCGCAGGGCCGCGCCTTCGGCGGGGCTGAGCTGTTCGACGAACCGCTGCAACACCGCGGTCGGGGTCTCACCTCGGCCCAGCAGAGCCTTCATCTGCTGGGCGGCAAGCTCCTCCCGTGCGGCCAGCGCCCGCCAGGCGTAGCCACGGCCGGTCGGTATCCGCTCCGCCAGCCCCTTCTCCGCCAGTCGGGTGAGGATCGTCGTCACCGTTGTGTAGGCGAGATCGCCCCCGAGAGACTGCTGGATCACGGCTGGGGCCACCGGCTCGTCCGCGGCCCACAGTGCGGCCAGTATTTCGCGCTCCAGCGCGCCGCGCGCCCGACGGACCCGCCGGTTTTCCGCCCGGTCGCCCATGCAACCCCCGGTCTCCCGTAGCAGCGACGTCTCGTCGTAGCATACGACAGTGTTGTAGTAGTCTACCGCCGGTAGTAACTCCAGCGCATTCGGCGCATGCGGGGGCGCGATGTGATCGTTGATGATGACTGTGCCGAGGTCGATGTGACCCGATATGTCCGTCGTCCGGATTATGCGCCAGGTTCCCGGCCGACGGCCATCGGCCATCAGTTGTCCGTTGTGGTACGGGTGCCGGTCGCGATCGGTCGGCATCCCTGCACTCATGAGCGCGCCCGGCACGAGGGGCGTGCCCCAGCCCCGCGATGCCGCGTCCCCTCTTGCCGGTCGCCCGTAGCCTGGAGACGAGAAGAAGTATGAGTGATCTTACCTATATGCAGTCGATTGTCACCGGGCTGCTGCAAGGTGTGACCGAATTGTTCCCGGTGTCCAGCCTCGGGCATTCCGTGCTGGTCCCCGCGGTGATTGGTGGAAGCTGGAAGCACCTTGTTACCGAATCGGCGTCCTCAACCAGTGAACAGTCGCCCTATCTGGCGTTCATCGTCGCGTTGCACGTAGCGACAGCCGGCGCGCTGCTTGTCTTCTTCCGGTCCGACTGGATCCGTATTATCCGTGCCCTCGCGGTCAGTCTACGCAGCCGTACCGTGACGACCTCGGACGAGCGGCTGGCCTGGCTGCTGATTATCGGCACGATCCCCGTCGGGCTCACCGGCTTTCTTCTCGAGCACACCTTCCGGACGCTGTTCGCCAAACCGCTGGCCGCCGCGCTTTTCCTCACCCTCAACGGGGTCATCCTCCTTGCCGGAGAGCGGCTGCGCCGCAACGCGGAAGCCCGCCGCGCGCATCCCGTACCCACGGCTCGCAGCGGCGATGCCGATGCCGATGGCATCATCGAGAGTCACGGCATGGTGGTCGCCGAGCGGCGTGGTCTCGACCGGCTCGCCTACCGGGAGGCCGGCGTCATTGGGCTGTTCCAGACCTTCGCGCTGTTCGCGGGCATTTCCCGGTCCGGGATCACCATGGTCGGCGGGCTGCTCCGCGGCCTTGACCATGAGGACGCCGCCCGATTCTCCTTCCTGCTCGCCACCCCGGTCATCCTCGCCGCTGGCCTCCTGAAACTCCCCACCCTCGCGGGCAGCGCCGGAAGTCACATTCACGGCCAGGTCATCGTCGGGATGCTTGCCGCCGGGACCGCCGCTTACCTCTCCGTGCGTTTCCTCACCAACTACTTCGAGACCCGTACCCTCACCCCATTCGCCGTGTACTGCCTCGTTGTCGGTGGACTCGCCACCCTGCGTTTCGGTATCGGCGGCTGACAGCGATTTCGCTCGCCGCCGTCGACGATCGACCGGACGGGCTGCGCGCCGGGACCCAGGCGCGCAGCGCATGATCGTTGCTTTCGCGGCGTGCGGCGCGAAACCGCTCCCGGCCATCCCGGCCATCCTGGCCGATGCCATCCCGGTTGACGTCATCCTGGTCGATGCCATTGCCGACGGCGGCAGCCAGCGTATGCGGCTGGTGCTGTCGCGCAGGTGGTTCCGTTTGCCCGTCAACCGGCTCCTTATCACATTGGCGGGGCAGCCCATCCGGCCGGCGGGCGCCAGGCCAGCCATGCCCGGAAAATACATTGACCTGAAGCCGGGTTCAGCTCGTAGTGTTCGTATGCGTCGGCGGCGCTGCGGCCCTTCGTCACTCGGGCGGCAATCCGCCACCGGCCGCTTCGGGTATGGGTCAGCGCCGTGGCGCTGACCCGTGCGGATACAGCGGTATGAAAGCCTCGCGCCACCGTCCGGACTTCGTTCCATCTGCCCTGCTGCCGAGAGAGACCGCATGCTGATCCGAATCCTGCGGGCCCACCTTGGCCCCTACACCAGGCCGATCATGATAACGGTCGGCCTGCAGCTGGTGGCGACGATCGCCATCCTGTATCTACCGACCCTGAACGCCGACATCATCGACCACGGGGTGATCACTGGCGATGTCGGCTATATTGTGCGCACCGGCGGGATCATGCTCGGGGTTGCCGCTGTGCAGATCGTCTGTGCCGGCGCCGCCGTGTATTTCAGTGTTCAGACGGCGATGGCTCTCGGGCGCGATCTGCGGGCGGCGCTGTTCGACCAGGTGCAGTCGTTCTCCGTCCGCGAGGTCGGCCGGTTCGGGGCACCCTCTCTGATCACCCGGGCCACGAACGATGTCCAGCAGGTCCAGATGCTGGCACTGATGAGCTTCACGCTGATGGTCTCCGCGCCGATCATGTGCCTGGGCGGAATCGTGCTGGCGCTGCGCCAGGATGCCAGATTGTCCGCCCTGCTGGTCGTGATAGTGCCGGTGCTCGGGACGATCGTCGTCCTGATCGTGAGCCGGATGCGGCCCTTGGGCCGGGCGATGCAGGAACGTCTCGACGCTGTCAACCGGATCCTGCGCGAGCAGATCAGCGGGTTGCGAGTGATCCGAGCGTTTGTCCGGGACGACTACGAGCAGCGCCGGTTCGGGGCGGCCAACGCTGACCTGACCGACGTCTCCCTGCGGTTCGGCCAGTTGATGGCGTTGATGTTCCCGCTGGTGCTTACGGTGGTGAACGTTTCCAGCGTCGCCGTGCTGTGGTTCGGCGCGCACCGCATCGATGCCGGCCAGATGCAGATCGGCGCGCTCACCGCGTTTCTCAGCTACCTCATGCAGATCCTGATGTCGGTGATGATGGCCACCTTCATGTTCATGATGATTCCTCGTGCCGAGGTGTGCGCGGAACGCATCCAGGAGGTGCTGATGACCGGCTCCACCCTGCTGCCGCCGGCGAACCCGGTACGCTCCCTCGACCGGCACGGCGAGCTGGAGTTGCGAGACGTCGGGTTCCGCTACCCGGGGGCGCAGGAGCCGGTGCTGCGCGGGATCAGTGTGCGGGCCCGGCCCGGCCAGATCACCGCGATCATCGGCGGTACCGGTAGCGGTAAAACGACGTTGCTCGGCCTGATCCCACGGCTGGCCGACACCACCGAGGGGAGTGTCCTCGTTGACGGCGTCGATGTCCGTGCGCTCGACCCGGCGTTGCTCGCCGCTACCGTCGGGCTGGTCCCGCAGAAGCCGTACCTGTTCTCCGGCACCATCGCGACCAACCTGCGCTACGGCAATCCGGACGCCACCGACGCCGACCTGTGGCTGGCCTTGGAGATCGCGCAGGCGAAGGAGTTCGTCGAGGCCATGCCCGACGGCCTGGACACCGCGATCGCCCAGGGCGGGACGAACGTGTCCGGCGGCCAGCGCCAGCGCCTCGCGATCGCCCGGGTGCTGGTCTGCCGTCCGCAGGTCTACCTGTTCGACGACTCGTTCTCGGCCCTCGACTACGCCACCGACGCGCGGCTGCGGGCGGCGCTCGCCCGGGAGACCGCCGCCGCGACGGTCGTGATCGTCGCCCAGCGGGTCGCCACCATCCGTGATGCCGACCAGATCATCGTGCTGGACGGCGGCGAGGTCGTCGGTACCGGCACCCATCACCAGTTGCTGGCCGGTAACACCACCTATCGGGAGATCGTGCTCTCCCAGCTCACCGAGGAGGAGGCCGCATGACCGACCGGGCAGTGGTGCCAGCCCAGCCGGCCTCGCCAGCCCAGCCGGCCCAGCCGGCCCGGGCGGTGGCGCCGCGCCGGGGGCCGACGCCGATAGGTGGTCCGGGCCGCTTCTTCATGAGTCAGGGCGCGGCGGAGAAGTCCATGGACTTCGTCGGGTCGAGCCGCCGGCTACTCGGGCTGCTGCGCCCGCAACGGCATCTGTTCGTTGTGACGATCGCGCTGGCGATGGTGAGCGTCGGGCTCACCGTGCTTGGTCCGCGGCTGCTCGGGCATGCCACCGACCTGGTGTTCGCCGGGGTCTTCAGCCGACGGCTGCCGGCCGGTATGTCGAAGGCGGAGGCTGTCGCACAGCTGCGCGCCGCCGGCCATGACACCCAGGCCGACCTGCTCGCCTCGCTCGACGTCACGCCCGGTCATGGGATGGACTTCGACGCGATCGGATCCGTACTGCTGGGAGTGCTCGTCGTCTACGTGCTGGCAGGGCTGTGCGGTGTCGTCCAGGCCCGGCTCGCCAACCTGGCCCTGCAGCGGGTGATCGGCAAGCTGCGCGGGGACGTACAGGCCAAGATCTCTCGGTTGCCGCTGCGCTACTTCGACGACCAGCTGCGGGGGGAGGTGCTCAGCCGGGTCACCAACGACATCGACAACCTCGGGCAGAGCCTGCAGCAGAGCCTGTCACAGGTAATCGTCTCGCTGCTGACCATCGTCGGCGTGCTGTCGATGATGATCTGGATCTCCTGGGTGCTCGCGCTGATCGCGCTGGTCACGGTGCCGATTTCGATCATGGTCGCGACGCGGATCGGGAAGTTCGCGCAGCCGCAGTTCGTCGGCCAGTGGGAGATCACCGGCCGGCTCAACGCGCATATCGAGGAGATGTACACCGGGCACGCGCTGGTCCGGGCGTTTGGCCGGCAGGAGGAGTCCGCGCGGATCTTCCAGGAGCACAACGAGCGGCTCTATGCGGTCAGCTGGCGCGCGCAGTTCATCTCCGGACTGATGCAGCCGGCGATGATGTTTATCGGGAACCTCAACTACGTGCTGGTCGCGGTCGTCGGGGGGCTGCGGGTCGCGTCCGGCACACTGTCGATCGGTGACGTGCAGGCGTTCATCCAGTACTCCCGGCAGTTCAGCCAGCCGCTGTCCATGGTCGCCAGCATGGCGAACCTGGTCCAGTCCGGGGTGGCCTCCGCGGAGCGGGTGTTCGACCTTCTCGACGCCAGCGAGCAGGAACCGGACCCGGTCGCCCCGGCGCACCCGGAGCGGCTGCGTGGCCGGGTGGCCTTCGAGCACGTCGCCTTTTGCTACACGCCGGACAGGCCGCTGATCGAGGACCTGTCGCTGACCGCGGAACCCGGTCACACCGTCGCGATCGTCGGTCCGACCGGCGCCGGGAAGACCACGTTGATCAATCTCCTGATGCGGTTTTACGATGTCACCAGCGGCCGGATCACACTGGACGGGGTCGACATCGCCACGATGTCACGAGAGGAGCTGCGGGCAAGCATCGGCATGGTGTTGCAGGACACCTGGCTGTTCGGCGGCACCATCGCGGAGAACATCGCGTACGCTGTCTCGGAGCCCACCCGGGAACAGATCGTCGCGGCCGCTACCGCCGCGCACGTCGACCGCTTCGTGCGGACCTTGCCAGCCGGCTACGACACGGTGCTCGATGATGATGGTGCCGGCGTCAGCGGCGGGGAGCGGCAGCTGATCACCATCGCCCGTGCCTTCCTCGCGGAGCCGCTGATCCTTGTTCTTGACGAGGCGACCAGTTCGGTGGACACCCGTACCGAGGTGTTGATCCAACAAGCTATGTCGACTCTGCGGGCAGGGCGGACCGCGTTCGTGATCGCGCACCGGCTGTCCACCATCCGGGACGCTGACACCATCCTGGTGATGGAGAACGGCGCCATCGTCGAACAGGGCAACCACACCGAACTGCTCGCCGCGGGCGGCGCTTATGCCCGGCTGTACCAGGCCCAGTTCGCTCAGGCCGTCGCCGAGGTCTGAGCACCTGGGGTGATTCCGCTGGCCGGGTCAGCCGCGGCCGGGGGAGCTGTTTCAGCCGTGGATGGGGCCGGCCGTGGTCGACAGCGGTTGGCCACTGCGTTGTGAGCGGTTCTGGATGATCTCTGCCGCGATCGATATGGCGGTCTCCGCCGGGGTGCGGGCGCCCAGGTCGAGGCCGATCGGCGCGCGGATGCGGACGAGCTCGTCCCCGGCCAGGCCGGCCTCCCGCAGGCGGGCCAGCCGATCGGCGTGAGTGCGCCGGCTGCCCAGCGCCCCGATGTAGCCGGCGGGCGTGCGCAGCGCCGCGACCAGCAGCGGTACGTCGAACTTCGGGTCGTGGGTGAGCACGCAGATCACTGTCGACGGGTCCACCGTGGTACGCCTGAGGTATCGGTGCGGCCATTCGACCACTACCTCGTGCGCCTCGGGGAACCGCCTGCGGGTGGCGAATACCGCCCGAGCGTCGCAGACGGTGACGTGGTAGTCGAGGAAAACCCCGACCTGGGTGACCGCTCGGGCGAAATCGATCGCGCCGAAGACAAGCATGCGCGGGGGAGGGAGGAGGGACTGGACGAACACGGTCACGGTACCGCAACGCCGTTCCCCCGCCGGCCCGTAGCGGCGCTTGCCGGACTGCCCCCGCGCAAGCAGAGCACGCCCGTCGTCGGTGACCGCCGTATCGAGATCCTTGGCACCGAGCGTGCCGAGAGCCCGGTCCCGCCATATCGCGCGCCGCGCTCCCAGCCGGGCCGAGCCGGCTATGGCCGTGGCCACCGCGACCGGCTCCGCGGCCTGAACCGTCGTCGCGACGGCGGGGAAGTCCGGCGCATGCGCGCGGTCGATGCGCTGCACGAAGACGCTGATTGTCCCGCCGCAGGTCAGGCCGGCCGCGAACACGTCGTCGTCGCTCAAGCCGTAGGTCTCCAGAACTGGCTCGCCGGTGGTGAGCACGCGCCTGGCCGTGTCGTACACCGCTGCCTCCACGCAACCACCCGCGACGCCGCCGAGCGCCTCGCCAGCGGCGTTGACGGCCAGCACAGCGCCAGGCTGCCGCGGCGCGGACACGCTGGTCGCGACGACCGTCGCCAGCGCGAACGGTGTTCCCGACTCCCACCAGCTGAGCAGCTCCGCCAGCGCCTCACGCATGGCAGATCACCACGTGGGTGTGCTGGATGGCCCGAAGCGCCCAGGCTCCGCCGGGGGCCGGGCATCCCGCGGCGGAGCCTGGGCCGGGTCGTTCATCGCGACAGTTCCGCTTGCACGTCGGCGTGGATCTCCCGGGGAACGATGGCGGGCTCGTAGCGACGGATCACCGCTCCGTCACGGCCGACGAGGAACTTGGTGAAGTTCCACTTCACCTCGTCCGTACCGATTGTCTCCGGCCTGGCGGCCTTGATGTGCTCGTAGAGGGAGCCGGCGGAGGGGCCGAAGTCGCCGGGTGCCTGCGCGCGCAGGTAGACAAAGAGGGGGTCCGCGGCTGGGCCGTTGACGTCGATCTTACGGAAGATCGGGAAAGTGATGTTGTACTGGGTCGAGCAGAACTGTTGGATCTCGGCGTCGGTTCCCGGTTCCTGCCCGCCGAACTGGTTGCAGGGGAAGCCGAGGATGTCCAGGCCGCGGTCGTGGGTGTCGCGGTACAGCGTTTCCAGTTCCTCGTACTGGGGGGTCAGCCCGCACGCACTGGCGACATTGACGATCAGCAGCGTACGACCGGCGTAGTCGCCGAGCGACCGCGTTTCGCCGTTGCTTGTCGTGACGGTGAAATCGTAAATCGTCATTGGCTTCCCTGAATCGTGACGTGGTCGGGGGCGATGTCGAGAGCGTCGAGCGTTCGTTGCCGGCTGTGCTCTGCCGGCTGTGCTCTGCCGGCCGGGTGCTGTCGGCCGGGTGCTGTCGGGCGTGGTCTGCCGGCCGGGCGGTCTGACCGTTTCGGGTGGCCGGGCGAGGCGCTGTCGGTCGTTCTGGTCGGGGTTCGCTCCTTCCATATTTTTAGAGCGACCGGCAATAGGGGACGCGGCGTCGCGGGGCCAGGGCATGCACCTCGCGTCGTTGTCGTCAGTCGGCGCCCAACACCAGGGCGCCTTCCTCGGGTGCTCTTATGCAACCCCGCTGGGGACGTTAATCGCTGCCGCCGAATTATGCAACGACGATCGTTGCATATATGCTGGGGCGGTGGTGGCAGCCGAGCCTCGTCCGCGCGGGCGGCCCCGCGACGAGTCGGTGGACGTACGGGTGCTGGCCGCCGCCGTACAGGAGCTGGCCGACAAGGGGATCGCCGAGTTCTCCGTCACCGCGGTGGCGGCCAGGGCCAAGGCCGCCAAGCGCAGCATCCACGCCCGCTGGCCGCGGCGGGAGGATCTCATCCTGGCCGGGATGTCCACGTTGGCGGCAGGCCTGACCCCGCCGCGGACCGGCACGATCGTGGCTGATCTGGCGGTTCTGCTCGACGGGATCGCGGCGGTGTTCGTCGAGCCCCGGCGCAGTATCCTGCAACGCTGCGTAGCGGAGATCAAACAATTTCCGGAGATCTACCAGGCGTTCACACGCGACTCGATCGACCGCTGCCTGGCCGCGATCGAAGATGCCGTCCACGACGCCGCCGCGCGCGGAGAGATCCGCGGTGACGCCAATGCCGCGGCCACCGCCGAGGCGCTCATGGGCGCCGCGGTGCTGCGCGCGTCCTTTTCCCTCGACCCGGTGCTACCGATCGCCGTACGGGAGGAGATCGTGGGTCTTCTCCTTGACGGCCTGCGTCCACGCCGTACCGGCTGAGCTCCAGCCGTGATCGTCGGGCAACGGCCTTGCCGACCGCGGTTGTGGAGGCCCGGCGCAGGCCGTGACAGTCTTCTCGGGGAGGTGCGTATGACGTCGACAGTGCGGGCGGCCGTGCTCACGGAGGCCGGTACGGGCCTGGAGTTATCCGAGATCGTTCTTCCTGATCCGGGCCCGGGCCGGGTCCGGGTGCGGCTTGTCGCCGCGGGTGTCTGTCACTCCGACCTCTCGCTGGCGAACGGGATGCTGCGCCAGCCGCTGCCCGCCGTGCTCGGGCACGAGGGGGCTGGCACGGTCGTGGCTGTGGGACCAGGGGTCACCCGGGTCGCCGTCGCTGACCCGGTGCTGCTGAACTGGGTTCCCGCCTGCCGGGAGTGCTGGTTTTGCCGCCACGGCGAGCCCTATCTGTGCGAGCGTGCCGCCGATGCCAGCGCGGCGCCCTACGCGGCGTTGCCCGACGGGCGCCCGCTCTACCCGGGGCTGGGTACGGCCGCGTTCGCCGAGGAGACGGTCGTGCCGGAGAACGGCGTGCTCCGGTTGCCGGCCGATGTCCCGTTGGCGCAGGCCGCCGTCCTCGGGTGCGCGGTGCTGACCGGGGTTGGCGCGGTGCTCACCAGCGCCAAGGTCGCCGCAGGTGCGTCCGTGCTGGTCATCGGGCTGGGCGGGGTGGGGCTGTCGGTGCTCCAGGGGGCGCGGCTGGCCGGGGCGGACCCGATCATCGCGGTGGACGTATCCGCGGCGAAGGAGGAACTCGCGTTCCGGCTGGGTGCGACGCACTTCCGCCTCGCCTCGCCGGCGCTGTCGAAGGAGGTCCGGGCGCTCACCGGCGGAATCGGCGTCGACCACGCCTTCGAGGTCGTCGGGAAGTCCGCGACCATCCGGGCGGCATGGAGCGCCACCCGGCGCGGTGGGCGTACCACGGTGGTGGGGGTCGGCGCCAAGGACGACCTCGTCTCCCTCAGCGCGCTGGAGATCTTCTACTCCGCCCGCACGCTCACCGGCTGCGTCTTCGGCTCCTGCGACCCGGACCGGGATGTCCCGTTCCTGCTCGACCATGCCCGCCGGGGCAGCATCGACCTTCGTAGCCTGGTCACCGCCGAGATCGGGCTTGCGGACGTGCCGGCGGCGTTCGAGGCGATGCTGCGGGGCAGCGGCGGCCGTTCACTCATCCGTTTCCCGGCTGTACCCCCACCGCGGTGAGGGAAAACAGTGTGGATGACCGTACGGGGCGAGCCGCCGCCACATCGGCCTCGGCGAGGAATACGGCACTGCCGTCGGTGGTAGGGGCGATGGGATGGATGCACGCAAACATCTTGCGAGACTCCTTACGCGCACGTATGGTTTCTCTGGCACCTGCGCGCGGCCCACATTCGCACGGTGAACGGTGTTGCTGTACAGGCGTTGTTGCTGTACAGGTGTTAGTCGTGCGGGTGCTGGCCGTACGACTGGTAGTCCTATATCTGGTAGCCGTACAGCTGCGTAGCCGGAAGCAAGTATTCAGATCTTGAGGAGGGCACGTGGAAACAGCCGACGAGCTTGTCGTGGCGGTGGAGACCTTGGCCAGTGTTCAGGACCGTTTCGACACCGAGCATTCGGACAGCGATGGTTCCGACGGCCTCAACTATCCTGAAGGTCAGTGACGGACCGGTCCGAGGACATGGGCGAACCCGGCCCGCCGAGCGCGTCAGGGTTGGAGACGGGCCAGGACGGATTGTCCACGAAGCACCATCTGGTCCACGCCATCGAGGCCGCGTTCGGCTGGTCGGGCGCACCGTCGCTGGGGGAAGGTTTCGTTCGCGGTCACGTGACCGACGAGGCGTTGTGCCAACGAGTGCTTACGCCGTCCCGGCTACTGGATCTGATAATGCGGCGCAGCCTTGAACCCCCGCAGCTCAGGTGTTTCCAGGACGGCGTCGAAATGCATCCGGGCGACTATCTTACGACCCGGGTGGGCCGGCGGGGGCAGCGGACCCGTCTCGCCGACATGAACCGGTTGGCTGATCTTCTCGACTCGGGGCTCACCCTGGTCCTCGATGGGCTTGACATGTTCGATGCGACGATGGAGGTGGCCTGTCGCGCTCTTCAGTGGTGGTCCCACGAACTGGTCCAGGTGAACGCCTACCTGACCACCCGGTCGACAGCGGGCTTCCCGCTGCATTGGGACGATCACGACGTTGTCGTTCTCCAGGTTGCGGGTGAGAAAACATGGGACGTGCGGAGCTCCTCCCGCCCTTTCCCGCTGTACCGGGACGCGGAACGCAACGGCACGGTCAGCGCGCAACAGGTGTGGAAAGGTGAGCTCCGCGCTGGCGACCTCATGCACATTCCGCGTGGTTACTGGCACCAGGCGACACGCGCTGAGTACACCGACGGCATCAGCCTCCACATCACGTTCGGCTTTCCGAAACGGACCGGTGTCGACTGGCTCACCTGGCTCGCGGACCAGGCCCGCGATGTCGAGCTGTTCCGGCGTGACCTGCTCCGCGATGGTAGCGCGCAGGAACGGGCCGCGCGGGAACGCGCGTTGATGGACGCGGCTGTCGAGCTGCTGCGTTCGTCCCCGCCCGCCGAATTCCTCGCCGGCCGTGCACGGACCCAGCCACCGAGACGCCACACACCGACGCTGCCGATGGATCTCCCCGGGCAGGGCGTTGAATCGGTCGTCTGCGTCACGGAATTCAGGCCCGAATTCAGGGAGAGCGACACCGCCGTGATTGTTCTCGGTGGCGGGCGGAGACTGACCTTCACGAAGAAGGCCCGCCCGGCCCTTGACCGGCTGCTGAGCGGCCTGCCGGTCAGTCTCGCCGCGGTGGAGGCGGAGACGGGGACGGACGCCCGCCGGCTCGCCGACCTACTGGTCCGGGAGGGGATGTGCGTCAGCCTGACACCCGAATTGTCCTCGGGCTACACCGGTCTCGTCATGAACGCGGACTGCTAGAGAGCGCGCTCGACCTCGGCATCCGCAATATCGACACGGCGTTCAACTACGCGGGTTTCCGTTCGCATGCGATCCTGTTCCAGACCGCGGCCGATCTTCTTCCCTGCTTTTTCGTGTCCACCAAGGTGGGTTTCTTTCCCGGTGCTGGCGGTCGCAACGACCACTCGTTGGAACCGGGGCGGCTCCAGGATGCCCTTGAGACGACGGCGGCGACGCTCGGTCAGGCACCGGATGTCGTCTTCCTGCACAACCCCGAGCGGTCGCTGGGCGACCTCGAGCCCGCTCACGCTGCTGACCATCTCGCGGCGGCGGCCGGTGTCCTGACGGACGCCGTGGCTGCCGGCCTCTGCCGGTCCTGGGGCATCTCGACCTGGAATCCCCAGCCGGTGCTTGCGGCGGCCATCGCCGTGGGGCCCCGCGGGCTGGTCCGGCCGTGGTGCCTCATGCACCGCGCCGGCATCCTGGTCCCCGCGAGGGTTCTGGACGCAATTGATGATCTTGCTGGCTGCCTGGAGGTCGAGACCGAGCGGCGGTGGGGTATGAGTCCCTTCGGTGGGGACACGGGGGACAGCGTCTGGCGCACGCTGGCGCTGCGGCCGTTCATGGCGGCGGGCGAGGAGTGCTCTACCGCGGCGGCGGCGTTCCGCCTCGCTTTTGCGCTGCCCCCGGTCGGCCGGGTTGCGGTGGGCACGAACCGGCCCGAGCACCTGGCCGACCTGGTTCGCGCGCTTGACCTGGGCGTCGACGGCCACAACGTCGAGCGATTCCGGGACATGCTCGCCCGGCGGCAGGCTCACGCGGCGGGGTAGCGGCAGGATAAGAGGGCCCGGCAACAGAAGTGTGGATCAAGGAGCGGGGCTGGGGGGCGCCTGCCTCGGCGGCGGTGGGGGAGCCACCGGAGGCGTTGGGCTGCGGCCAGTCAGGCTGCGGCATGCTCTGTCGATGGCCTCCGGATGTGCCTGTCAGGCAGGCGATGATCGTAAGTCGATTGCACGACTTTGTGCTTTCGTCAAGCGGCTGGATGTTGATCGACATCCAGAACCTCTGACACGCCGACAAACCGGGGAGGTTCTGGCAAAGATCGATATCCCTGTGACCTGCATAAACGTAAACGATCAATCTTTTGGATCAGTTTATCCAC
>NZ_CAKJTR010000033.1:30160-38743 GCF_917627355.1 Protofrankia sp. Cj3
TGTCGCACGGCAGGAACTTTCCGAGTCGGATTGAAACCTAAAGCTTAGGCACGGACCAAACGAGGACGCTGTCGCACGGCAGGAAGTTTCCGAGTCGGATTGACCCCATCCGACGCTGCCGGTGATCTATGCGGGGGCAGCGGATGGGCGTTGCGGCTCCGGTCTGCGACCAGCGCGCGATCCATGATCGGCGCGTGTTTGTCGTTGTGTACGGTTTTTGCCCGCATCGGCGTGCCTAACGACAAACATACGCCGATCATGATGACAATAAATGCTGGCCGGCCGTATTTTTCCTGCTGCCCAGCCACGTATTGTCACGGGAGCTATGTTCGAGTAGGTAGTAGCGCGGGAAATGCCTGTGAAGAATGAAGATCGATGCCATGAAAATGGCTGGCCGCCGGTGGCGGGGTACAGGGTGCGGGGATGTCCCGAAGCGGGTGTCCCGTGGGCTGTCCAGGAAGAACCCGCCGGGGACGTCGGCTGTGCCGGGTGTTCCAAGCGGGTTGTCGGGATTCCAGGTCAGCGACGGAGCGTGATCCGCCATCGCAGACCGCTGGATTTTTCCGTTGCCGAGCAAGTGAAGTGGATCTGTCCGTCCTCGTGTGGGTCGCGGCGGATGTCGAGCAGATGCCGCCGGCCGCCATGTTCGGCCGTGATCGTGTAGTGGTCATCGTGCTGGCTGGTGATGGTTGTGTGCGGGAGATCCTCCGGGCGGCGCAGGCCGTAGCGCTGGCGAAACCAGATCTCGGCGACGGATTCGGCCGGCGTGGAGCCGAGCCTGCCCCGGATGTGGCCGAGCGGCAGCAGGCCGTCGAGGGCGAGCTCCGACAGCTCCTCGTCGGTGGCGGTGTCGAGGCGGCCGAGAAGGTATCCGCTGGGCAGGGTGATGGCGTTTGCCGCGAGGCGGTCACCACCGATATGGCTCACGCCGAAGGCCGGGGTGCCGGGTAGCAGGTTGTGCAGGCGATGCAGCAGCGGAGCGCCCGCCAGACCACAGCACGGGTCGTGGCGGCCGTGGATGCACACGCCGAGGAACGGAGCCCGCGGCAAGGGCGGGCACGCGGCAGCCGCGGGTCCGCGGTCCGTCTCCGGTCGCGCCGCGCCTCGTGTGATCGTTCGGTCGTGCGCGTTCCACAAGAACGGTTCCAGCGGTGCCGAACTGTTCGGGTAGGACCGGTACAGAATGGTCGTGGCGTCGGTCGGGATCGGTCCGAGACCGGGCAGCGACGCCGGGGCTGCGCCGGCAAACCGGGGCCATGGAGCAGGCGTGGGGAGGAACAGGTAACTACGGTGCCGAGGTACCGTACCGCGCAGGTCCTCATGGATGCCCCGGGACTCCGACGAGCAGACCACCGCACAGGGGCTCGCCTGCCTGCCTGCCGCCAGACGGCCGGCAGGCGATGACGCGCGGTGGTCCCGGTGGAAATGTGGCAGCCGTGGGTCCGCTGGCCGGGTAACATCGTCCACAAGGCTCCTAAATTCGTATCTTTGCACGCTCTGATTTAAGTAAACCTGACTTTAGCCTAAGGGTGCCTGCGGATGCGTGTGCCATCCCGGACAGTCCGCACCGTCACATCCGGGGAACCGCGCCGAGCGGTGACCGCCGGGAACGGGGCGGTGGTGCCGGGCCACTGTCGAGCCGGCCGCGCTGTGGCTGGTCGGACGGGGTTCCTGGTCGGACGGCGTTCCTGATCGCGGCTGTCCGGGACAGCCGGATGCCCTGGCTGTCCCGGTTCGATGCTTGCTCCGATGCCCGCTCCGGGGTATCCCCGGCACCCGGGGCATCCGTCCGCGCGGACCGATCTGTTGATCGTTCTTAGTGGCCGTGGGAGGTTGTGCCGCCCGGGTAGTTGCCTCCGCCGTGGGCCGCGTCGATCATGTCGTAGTCCTTCGCCCCGTTGCTGCGCGGTAGAGCGTCCACGAAGACGACGGTCCGCGGCTTCTTGAACGACGCGATCTGGCTCCGGCAGTGTTCGATCAGCTCGGTGCCGGTCGCGTCCGTACCATCACGCAGGACGACGATCGCTTTCACCGACTGTACCCAGCGGTCGTCGGGGACACCGATGACGGCCGCCTCCTGGACCGCGGGGTGGCGCTCGAGGCAGGCTTCGACCTCGGCCGGGTAGATGTTCTCCGCCGCCGATTTGATCATTCGTGTCGCGGTGCCGACGAAGGAGATCCGGCCGTCGGGTAGCCGTCGCCCCAGGTCGGTGGTGTGCCAGCCACCGGTTCGGGTCCGATGAGCGTTGTCCCGCGGTCTGTCCCAGTAGCCCGCGTGGACCAGCGCGCCACGCACGACGATCTCCCCGACCGCACCGTCGGGGACCTCGACGTCATCCGGCCCGACGATCGTGATCCGGGCGAAGGGAACGGGGCGCCCGACGGTCGGGCTCCACTCCTCATGCCCCAGGGCGGCGTAGAGACAGAATCCGGTCACCTCGGTCTGGCCGAACCCGCCCATGTATCGGCCCCAGGGGCTGTCATCGGAGGTGACCATGTCCTTCCAGCCCGGGATCATCGTCAGCGGGCTGCGCAGGGAGCGCAGGTCGAAACGCCCGTCTCGGTTGGTCTCGACGAGCTGTGTGACCTGCGGTGGCATCAGGAACGCTGACGTGCACCGCTCATCGGCGATGAGCCGGCACAGTTCCTCGGGGTCGCTGCGGCGGACGAACACGTTGGTGCCGCCCCAGATGAACGTCGCGGCGGTGTGCTGGAAGGTGCCGATGTGGAACAGCGGGCCGGAGTTGAGGAAGATCTGGTCGCCGTCCGCGTGGAAGAGCGCGCCGATGACAGTGCCCTGGGCGATCAGGTTCGCCGACGTGAGCATCGACCCGGCGGGCCGGCCGCCGTGAGCGGCCGTGTAGATGACGAGCACCGGGGCATGGGGATCAGGCTCCGCGAGGGGCGTCTGCGCGTCGCCCGCGGCCAGGAAACCTTCGTAGGTGTCGGGACTGTCGCTGCCCGCTCCGCCGCTGCCCGCTCCGTCGCTGTCGTGGCGCAGCCAGAGCGCGGTGTGCGTGGCCCGTTTCCGCGCTTCGCGGGTGGTCGGCCCGATTTCGGCGTCCTGCCAGACGACGACGGCGGGCCGCAGGTCGTCGATGACGAACGCCATCTCCTCGGCGGAATGCCGCCAGTTCACCGGGCAGACCATGGCGCCGAGCCGAGAACCCGCCAGGAGCAGTTCGAGCACCCGGTGGCAGGTCTGCCCGAGCCACAGCACCCGCGAGCCACGGGTGACACCCGCGGCGCGCAGCGCTCCGGCGAGCCGGGTGACGCGTCCGTCCAGCTCGGCATAGGTCATGCGGGTGTCGCCGCACACCGTGGCGGCGTGGCCGGGACGCGACCGGGCATGTTCGGCGAGAAGCTCCGCGAGCGTGGGCCAGGTGTTGACCGGTACCGGCGACATCAGGCGTCCACCCCGTGCCGGTCCGGCGAGCCGGCTCGCGCCCTGCCGTTGATCGTTTTGTTCACGGCGTTGGTCTCCATCTCTGCGAGTGATCCATTATATGGTATAATCGTATAGCTAATACGACTGTTTTGGTGGATGGTTCCAGGCTGGCTGGGGTCGTGCGCCGGGCGGCCGGCGGGCCGGGTTGTAGTGGTGGAATCATCTTCCTTATTAAATGCCTTATATTATATTTGTATCGGTTGGACACAGGGGAGGTGTGGCGGTGCCGGATGATCGTTATTACCAGCCCGCGGCGGAGACGATGCCACGAGCGGATCTTGAAGCGTTACAGGAGCGACGGGTCGTCGAGCTCGTGGAGTACGCCTACGAGCGGTCGCCGTTCTACCGCGAGCGCTGGGACGCGGCCGGTGTCCACCCGCGTCAGGTCCGTACGCTGGCTGACTTCCGGGAGCGCATCCCGTTCATCGACAAGCAGGATGTCCAGGAGTTCCGCCAGCGCGCGGGCGACCCGTTCGCCGGACTGCTCTGCGTCGACCGCAAGGATCTCACGTCGATCACGTCGACGTCTGGCACGACGTCCGAGCCCGAGTTCTTCCCGGAGCTGTGGGAAAGTGTTCCCCCCCTGGTCGCGGGCACCGCGCGTGATCTGTGGGAGCTGGGCCTGCGGCCGGGCGACAGGGTTGTGATACCCCCCGGTACCTTCCGCGGTTTCTGGGACACGCTGTTTCAGCTGCTCGGCCTCGTGCCGCTGTACATCGACACCTGGATGGGCCAGTGGGGGAACGTGCTGGACGCCATCGAGCAGTACCGGCCGGCCTACGTCCAGCTGCTGTACCCGATGGTCGTCGAGCTTGAGCGGCTCGCGGACACCAGGGACGTGCGGGCCGCGCTGGCGCCGCTGAAGGCGGCCAGCTTCGCCGGGATGCCGCTGGGCCGCGCGCTCACCGCCAAGGTCCGCGACGAGTGGGGAGTGAACCTTTACCTGTACACGAGCGCCGGGGACACCGGCACTGCCTGGGAGTGCTCCGAGCACGACGGGTACCACCTGTGGGAGGATATGGTGCTCGCTGAGCATCTCGACCCCTCCGGGGGCGCTGAGGTGGCCGACGGCGCGGTCGGTGAGCTGGTGGCGACCGACCTTGACAACACTGCCGCGCCGTTCATCCGCTTCCGGTCCGGTGACCTGGTGCGGCTGACCCGCGCGGCCTGCGGCTGCGGACGCACCCACGCACGGCAGTGGCCCGTCGGCCGCAAGGGGGACGAGACCGTCGTAGGCGACGTCCTGGTCGGCGTCCAGGATGTCTGGGATGTCCTGGAGACCTTGCCGGAGACGGTGGACGGGATCTTCCAGATCATCCGGCCGGCCCGGGTTGTCGACTCGTTGCGGCTGCGCGTCGGTTATGCCCCGGAGCTCACGGGCGACCTCGCTGACCTGCGGGCGCGGGTGACCGATGCGGTCGGCGCCAAAGTGGGGGTCGTCCCAGAGGTTGACCTGGTACCTGCCGCGGACATTCTCAGCACCTCCTCCAGCGTCGCGAAGTTTCCCCGGTTGGTGAAGGCATGAGCCGCGCGTCGATCGTGGCACGGTCGCGATCGTTGCCGCGCGCGGAGATAGCCGGTATCGGCCGTTTCACGGTGGCGGGCCGTCATCACGATTTCGCGATCACCTGGGATGATCGCGAAAGGGCCGCCGGCTGGCACCGAGCGGCGCTTGCGGCTTGGGGGTTCTCGCCGGGGGACAGCGTGCTGATCACCTCGGTGGCCTGCGAGGGCTTCTGGACCGCCGGGCTGACACAGGCGCTTCATGATCATCATATTGTCTTCGCGCTGGCCGAATCCTACGGTTGGGACGCCCGCCGGGTGGGGACCTTCGCCCGGCGGCTGCCGCTGGCGGCGGTATTCGGGCTCGGCCGGGAAACCGCTGAAGGGCTGCGGGGCACGGCCAGCCTTGACGTTCTCGCTCCGGTGCGCCACCTGTTTGCCCGCCCGGAGGCCTTCCCGATCCTGCGCGGCGCGGATCTGGACCCGCTGCTGTTCGCGCCGATCGGGCCGGCTGTGGCTGTCGAGTGCCCGGAGCGCGGCGGCGGGCACGTCGACGCGCGGCTCTGGTCGGTGCGGGCCGTGGACGGGCAGCTCCGGCTGTCCTTCGCGGACGAACGTCCGGACGGTCTCCGTGACGTCCCGCTCGGGGTGGGCGGCACGGTCCGGACCGGCCGGTGCGCGTGCGGCAGCGATGATCCGCGGGTGCTGCTGGCCTGACCCGCGCGGCGCGCGCCGGCCGCGCCGGCTGCCTGCGGTCCGCTCGGCAGGCCGGACGAAGCCCGCCTGCCCGCCTGCCCGCCTGCCTGCCTGCCTGCCTGCCCGCCTGCCCGCGGGACCCGGACCGTCGTGTCCCGCGGGCAGGCGAAGGGACGGAGCATGGCCGTGCCCTGCGCGCGGGACGTGCGTGTCAGCGCGCCCGGCACCAGGGGCGCGGCGTCCGTCGGGTGCCCCGGGGAGATGATCGGGGTGAGCTGGCCAGCAGTTGCTCTCAGCGGGCCGCGCGCAGGAAACGCCCCGGGCGGGTGCCGGTGAGCTCACCGAATTCCTGCACGATCGTCCCCGCGACCGCGGTCATCCGGTAACCCCCCGCGGGGCGGCGCAGCCGGGCAGCCCCGGTCGGCAGGTCCGAGACGAACACGTCCCGTTTCCATTCGAGCTCGTTGAGCGCGAACACGACGATGTCGCCGGCGGCGCCCTCGCGCAGGACGCCCCGATCGGCAAAGCCGAACAGGCCCGCGAGCTGTCCCGTCATCTTGTGCACGGCCTGTTCGAGGGTGAGGTCGTCGCGGTCGCGCACATGGCGGGTCAGGGTCAGGGTCGTGTCACCGATGGCGCACATCATCGCGAGGTGTGCGCCCGCGTCGCTGTTGGCGATGATGGAGGCGGGGTGCGAGAGAGTCTCCGCAACGCCGTCCGCGTCCGCGTTGGACACGCCGACACCGACGACACCCGGCGTGAGGTCATTGTCCAGCAGCCAGTCGGCGAGGACGTCGGACGGGTGGCCGGCATGGGCGATGACAAGGTCGGCCAGGGTCGAGCCCACCCACTTCTCGTTGTGCGGGCGGGTGACGGAGACGAACCGGATCCGGTCGGGGTGGCGGTGCGGGATCATCGTTCGAGGGACCTGGTCCCACTCCGCCCGCGCCTGTGCCCGCCACTGCGGGTCGGTCAGCATCCGCTGCTTGTCGCCGGGCGTGGCCTGCACCATCCGATGCCAGGTCTCCTGCAGGCCCATCCAGGACATCCCGCCGTTCCAGTTCACGTGGATGTCCAGCGTCCGGGGGCTTACCTGCGGGTAGGAGCGGATTCCGCCGGCCTGCAGCTCCGCGGCGAACGTGAGCATCTCCCGGGCCCAGTTGGGCTTGTCCGACGTGTGAAAGATACCGATCCAGGAGTGCATCAGGTCACGTGGCCGGCACAGATCGCCCATCCGCCGGACGTCCGCACGCATCTGACGGCCCGACTGGCCCGGGATGAACGTCATGAACCGGGACCGGTCGGCCAGGACGTCGATCAGCGCGGCGAACTCGGCGTCGTCGGCGATCCGGCTCGGCACCGGCCGGCCGGCGCGGTCCTCGTCGAATCCGAGCGATGTCGACATGCCGAACGCGCCGGCGTCGAGGGAGCCGGCCAGCAGGGCCGCGATCAGCGCTCGCTCGTCAGCGGTCGCGGCCCGATCCCACGCCTGCTCGCCCATGACGTACTGGCGCAGCATGTTGTGACCTACGAGCCCAGCGACGTTGAGGCCGTAGCCGCCGCGTTTCCCGGCCGCGTCCAGGTAGTCACCATAGGACTCCCAGTCCCAGGGCAGGGCGGTGTCGAGCACCTCGTGGGGAAGGTCCTCGATGTAGCAGAACAGGGCCGCGAGCCCGGCTCTGTCCGCGGGGCGGACCGGCGCCAGGGACAGCGAGCAGTTACCCACCAGCGCGGTTGTCACGCCGTGCTGAGGCATCGGGTCGCACATCGGGTCCCAGAACAGGGTGGGATCGAAGTGGGTGTGCACGTCGATGAAGCCGGGTGTCACGTAGGCGCCGGATGCGTCGATGACTCGCTCGCCGTCCGGCCGCAGTCCCACCCCGATCTCC
Source organism: Protofrankia sp. Cj3 (assembly GCF_917627355.1). Lineage (NCBI taxonomy): Bacteria > Bacillati > Actinomycetota > Actinomycetes > Frankiales > Frankiaceae > Protofrankia > Protofrankia sp. Cj3. The sequence goes on from NZ_CAKJTR010000033.1 coordinate 37,697, forward strand.
GCGATGACGCCGTCGCGGACCCGGACGTCGCCGGGCCGGGCCGGGGATCCGGTGCCATCCACGACGCTGCCGCCGCGTACGAGCAAGTTGTCCATTGAGAGCCTCTCATTAGGTATAATGATTCTACTAAAATAGTCATTCTGTCAGAACAAGTCGAGGAAGGCGAGGGAGGGATCTTGGAGCGCAGAGTCGCGATCGTCACCGGTGGTACCCGTGGTATCGGTGCTGCGATCACAGAGGTTCTTGTCGGTGCGGGGGCGCATGTCGTGGCCATCTACGCTGGTAACCACGCTGGTGCGGAGGCGTTGCGCGAACGTCTGGTCGACCGGGGCGGTTCAGTCAGCATGCACGCCGGGGACGTCGGCGACCCGGACTTCTGCCGAAAGCTCGTCGCCGACGTGCTGGGTGAACACGGCCGCGTCGACCACCTCGTCAACAACGCGGGTCTCCTAGTCGAGAACAGTGCCTTCAGGATGACCGATGAGGACTGGGAGCGTGCCCTGCGGGTGAACCTGTCCGGCCCGTGGTATCTCGCCCGCGCTGTACTTGCGCCCATGGCGGAACGCCGTTTCGGGCGCATCGTGAACGTCGGGTCGGTGACCGCAGCTATGGGCAGTCCGGTCGAGATCGGCTATGGGGCGGCCAAGGCCGGCCTGCTGGGTATGACGCGCTCGCTCGCGCGGGCGGTCGCGCGTAAGGGCATCACCGTCAATCTCGTCGTGCCCGGTGTTTTCGAGACGGATATGACCAACTCGATGGCGCCGGCCGCGCAGGAGACGATTCGCGCGATGATCCCGTTGGGGCGGCGCGGTGATCCCGCTGAGCTCGCGCACGCCGTCCGCTTCCTGCTGGACGACAGAGCGGGCTACGTCACCGGGTCGGTGGTCACCGTCGACGGTGGCCTGAGCATGGGTGCCTAGGATTCCGAAAGGATCTCCAGAATGTCCCCGGCCCGAGACGGCGTTGTCGCGCCGCCGTCGAGCCGGCTCAGCTCCCGCGGCAGGGGGGCCGGTTGCCGCACGTCAAAGGTGGTGCCAGCGGGGCTTA
>NZ_CAKJTR010000034.1:0-9383 GCF_917627355.1 Protofrankia sp. Cj3
GGGCGGGGCCGGCATCCCCCCGCGCCGGGGCCGGGCCGGCGCTGGCCGGCGGATCGACGGGCCGGCGCACGAGGACGATGGCGGTCACCGCGATGGCAAGGACGACAATCGACACCCAGTCGTTGAGGCGCATCCCGAGGAACGTGTGGGCATCGTCGATGCGCAGCGCCTCGACCCAGGCGCGTCCAGCAGTGTACAGAATCACGTAGAGGATGAACAGCTTGCCGCGGCCAAGCCTGCGGTGAGCATCCACCCACAGCAGGACAGCGGCGACGCTGACATCCCACAGCGACTCGTACAGGAACGTCGGATGGTAGAGCGAGACGCCGGGGACGACCTGATGCGCGGGGTCGATCCGCACAGCCCAGGGCAGATCGGTCGCCCGGCCATAGAGCTCCTGGTTGAACCAGTTGCCCCAACGCCCGATGGCCTGGGCAAGCACGAGCCCGGGGGCCGCGGCGTCCGCGAAGAGACCGAACGGCGTCCCGTGGCGGCGGCAGACGAGCCACACGCCGAGCGCGCCCCCGGCGACCCCGCCCCAGATCCCCAGCCCGCCGTGCCAGATCTTGAGCGCGTCGGCCGGATGGCCACCGTCGCCGAAGTACGCGTCCGGACTGGTGATCACATGGTAGATCCGCGCACCGACGATCCCGAACGGGACGGCCCAGGCCGCGGCGTCCGCGGCGAGGCCGGCCGGCTGACCGCGGGCCCGCAGGCGCCGGTCGGTGAGCACAACCGCGACCAGGACACCAATTATGATCATAAAGGCATACGCCCGCAACGGGATGGGGCCCACGTGCAGGACGCCCGTCGATGGGCTGGGAATCGCGGCTAGAACCACGAGGCCCAACGTATACCGCCGCTCACGCGGCCCGTTCTCGCCGTCGTCATAAAAGAAGCTCCGGTAACAGGCCTGTCCGGCTCGCGCCGCCCAGGCGCCGCCCTGATTGAACGCCCTGTTCCCGGAGCCTCTTCAGCAGGCGCTACCAGGCGCTACCAGGCGCTACCAGGCGCTACCAGGCGCTACCGGAGGGCAGGGGCCGGGGGCCGGCCCGGCCCGAGCGCACGCCGGTGGCGAGGGCGGCCACGGTCCCCCGCACTGCCGCGGCGGCGGCACCCGGATCGTCGCCCGCGCGGTCGGCGTCCACCAGCGCGCTCACCAGCGCCGAGCCCACGATCACCCCGTCGGCGAAACCGGCCACCTCGGCCGCCTGCGCGGGCGTGCCCACGCCCACGCCCACCCCGACCGGCGTGTCGCTGATCGCTCGGACCCGGCTCACCAGCCCAGCCGCCTGCGCGCCCAGCGTCGACCGGGCACCGGTGACCCCCATGAGCGAAGCCGCGTAGATGAAGCCTCGGCTGACCTCGGCAACCCGCGCGATGCGTGCGTCGGACGAGCTTGGGGCGACCAGGAACACCGGGTCGAGACCGACCTCGGCGGTGGCCGCGAGCAAGGGCTCGGCCTCCTCGGGGGGCAGGTCCGGAGTGATCGTCCCAGCACCGCCAGCCGCCGCGAGATCCCGGGCGAACGCGGTGACCCCGTACCGCTCGACCGGATTCCAGTAGCTCATCACCAGAGTGGGCACACCGGTCGCGGCCACCGCCTCCACCGTGCGCAGGACATCGCGGGTGGTGACACCACGGCTCAACGCCGCACCGGCCGCAGCCTGGATCACCGGGCCGTCCATGGTCGGGTCGGAGTAGGGCAGGCCGATTTCGACGATCTCCACTCCTGCCTCGACCATGGCCAGCATGGCGCTGATACCACCGTCGACCGAGGGAAAGCCCGCCGGCAGGTAGCCGATCAGCGCCGCTCGCGCCGCCTCGCGTGCCAGCACGAACGTGTGGCTCAGCCGGTCCCGCTCACCTGGTCGGCACTGGTCGCCTGATCGGCCTCGGTCACCCGCGAAACTCTGCACCGCACGTCCGTTCCGTTGTCAGCCGGTGACACGATCCGGTGAAGCCACCGCGGCCCGGCCAGCTCATGAATGATCAAGAAGGTCAAACCAGCGGGCCGCGGTGTCAACGTCCTTGTCACCGCGACCGGAGCAGTTCACCACGACGACCGCGTCAGGACCCAGTTCCCGGGCAAGATCGAACGCCCCGGCGAACGCGTGCGCGCTCTCGATCGCGACCAGGATGCCCTCCAGCCGCGCGACCGTCCGCAGCGCGTCCATGGCTTCGCGGTCGTCGACGACCCGGTAGGTCGCCCGGCCGGTCTCATGGAGCCAGGCGTGTTCCGGGCCGATGCCCGGATAGTCGAGCCCGGCCGAGATCGAGTGTGACACCTGGGTCTGCCCGTCCGCGTCCTGGAGCAGGAAGGTCCGCATCCCGTGCAGCACACCGGGCGCCCCGCCCGCGATCGCGGCCGCGTGGCGCCCGGTGGACACCCCGTCACCACCGGCCTCGAGGCCCACCAGCCGGACGGACGGGTCGGCGATGAACGGGTGGAAGATGCCCATCGCGTTGGAGCCGCCACCGACACAGGCCACCACCGCGTCCGGCAGCTGCCCGGTACGGTCGAGAACCTGGGCTCGGGCCTCCACACCGATGACCCGCTGGAAGTCGCGGACCAGCATCGGGAAGGGATGCGGCCCCATGACCGAGCCGATGCAGTAGTGCGTCGTGCCCACGGTGGCCACCCAGTCCCGCATGGCCTCGTTGATCGCGTCCTTGAGCGTCCGGCTGCCCGCGGCGACCGCCACGACCTCGGCCCCGAGCAGCCGCATCCGCGCGACGTTGAGCGCCTGGCGGCGGGTGTCCTGCTCGCCCATGTAGACCACACAGTCCAGGCCGAGCAGCGCACAGGCCGTCGCCGTGGCGACGCCGTGCTGACCGGCACCGGTCTCGGCGATCACCCGGCTCTTGCCCATCCGGCGGGCGAGCAGGCACTGGCCAAGCACGTTGTTGATCTTATGCGAACCGGTGTGCGCCAGATCCTCACGCTTGAGCAGGATGCGGGCGCCGCCGACATGGGCACTCAGCCGGGCCGCGTCGGTGAGCGGGGTGGGCCGGCCGGCATACGCCGTGAGCAGTCCGTCGAGTTCCGCGGCGAAGGCGGGATCGTCCCGGGCGGCCGCGTACGCCGCCGTCAGGCCGTCCAGAGCGGCGAACAGCGCCTCCGGGACGAAACGGCCACCGAAGCGACCGAAGTGACCGGCGCTGTCCGGCAGCGGGCCGCCCGGGAGGAGATCCTCAGGAGTTCGGCCGACGGTTCCAGCGGAAGTCATCGGCTGACTGTATCGGTCAACGCCCCACCCTGGTCGCCGGGTGAGCGCCCGCGGTGACGAGATCCGCGACCGCCTGCTGGGGATTGCTTCCCGTCACCGCGGCCTCCCCCACGAGAACCGCGTCCGCGCCGGCCGCCGCGTAGGCGAGCAGATCGTGCGGACCGCGCACCCCGGACTCGGCGACTTTGGTCACCTCCACGGGCAACAGCGGTGCCAGCTGGGCGAAGGTGTCGCGATCGACTTCGAGTGTCCGGAGGCTGCGTGCGTTGACGCCGATCAGGCGCGCACCCGCGTCGACCGCACGCGCGGCCTCGTCGCTGTCGTGCACCTCGACCAGGGCGGTCATGCCCAGCGACTCGACGCGGTCGAGCAAACCGATCAGGCGCGGCTGCTCCAGCGCCGCCACGATCAGGAGAACGATGTCCGCACCGTGCGCCCGTGCCTCGAAGACCTGGTACGGGGAAATGATGAAGTCCTTGCGCAGCACGGGCACGTCCACCGCCATCCGCACGGCGTCCAGGTCGGCGAGCGTCCCACCGAACCGGCGCCGCTCCGTCAGGACGCTCACCGCCGCCGCGCCCGCGGCCTCGAACTGCGCGGCGAGGGCCGCCGGATCCGCGATCGGCGCAAGATCGCCCTTTGACGGGGAGCGACGCTTCACCTCGGCAATCACCGAAACGGCCCGAGTGCGCAGTGCCGCGAGCGCGTCCCGTGGATCCGGGACACGCTCAACACGCCGTTTGAGCGTCGCCAGGGAGACCGTGGCCTCCCGTTCGGCGAGGTCGGCTCGCACCCCGTCAAGGATGTCGTCAAGGACACTCATCGGCCGGTGCCCAGGGCTGTCGCAGCCATGGCGCCGATGTTAGGCCAGCGGGCGGCCGGCGGCAGCAGGCCCCCATCGAGGATCGCTGACTGTCACACTCGGCGGTTGCCCGTTGGTTGGCACAAGCCGGAAACACACCGACATGGGCGAGGCGAAAACCGTCCCACGCCAGGCATGCTCGCCCTCTCCCTACGCATCGTGATTGTCCCGCCGTTGTCAAACGATCTCTGTTGCCGCCGAGAGTGAGCCGCGCCGACCTCGCCCCAGCCCGGCCCCAGCCCGGCCTCGGCCCGGCCTCGTCCAGACCGGGCCCCCGCGTCGGGCAACCGGCGGAACTGTCGATGGCGGAGCTGCCCGCACCGAGCAACCGGCGGCGAACAACCGGCGGCGCAAAAACGGCGAAATCGGTATGCGGCACCCCTGGCCACATGAACACGCCATGACCTACCATCGAACGCGGGTTCGATTACATTCGATGAACCACATCCAGCCGGATCTCTACCGCGGAGGTAACGATGGAGGCGGGCATGTTCCGTGACCCACGGCCTGGCAGCCGAGCTCGATCGGTGCGCTCTACCGCCGCCGCGGCTGAGAGCGTGTGTGAGATCGGGCTTTCGATCAGTGAGCCGCGGCCAGGCGGCCCCTGGCAAGGCGGAAGGCCGAAGCGATACCGAATGAGTTGTATCGGTGTGGCCGACAACGCGGCCAAGGCGCGCCTGGGCGCGGCGAGCCGGAATGACGATCTCACACGCGCTCTGATACCGGCGCCATCCCGGCCGGCTGGGTGCTCCCCGGGGCCACGCGACCGGTGCCGCGGCGGCCATCCACGCCTGCTGGGCGCGACGCGGGCGCCCCGGTCAGGTCGGGTCGTCACCCCGGTCGATGGCCTCCCAGACATCGACCGGTCGGGCTGTCGGGCTCTCATACCGGACGGACAGCGTCGACCAGGTATGTCCACGGAGCGCGACGATCGCGCCGCCCAGAGCGAGAAGCGCTCCCCCGCAGGTGGCAAGCCACGGCGCGGCTGTGCCCCGGATGTCGCGCAGGTTGGTGGTGACGCTCGGGGTGATCTGGCGCACCTGGGTGGCGACACGCGCGGCCGGCAGCGGGTCCGCGGCGATGCGGCCGGCGACGATGGCGACTGCCGCGCCGGCCAGCAGAACCAGCAGACCGACGAGTACACGCCCCCTGCGTCTGGTGGCGGCGGTCGCAACCACTCCCGCGAGCCCGACCAAGCCCAGCCCGGTCACGGCCGGGGCAAGATCCGATCCGGACAGCCGTACCGCCAACGGTGCGGCCGTGACCGCATCCTGTGCCGCGGCCCCGGCCGCCACACTCAGCTGTACCCAGGTCGCCCCGACGGTGACAAGCACCAGCACAGCGCCCAGCAGGCAACAGAGCACCGCCGCAGCCATCGCCCGCCGCCGTCCACGGTGGCCTGGGGACATGTCGACGGGTCGCTGATGGGTGATCATATCGGCGAACGCAACGACTCTGCGATCTCGATCGCCCGCAGCACCGCCGCCGCCTTGGTACGGCTCTCGTTGTTCTCGGCCACCGGCACGGAATCGGCAACGATTCCGGCGCCGGCCTGCACGTAGGCCCGCCCGTCGCGAAGCACAGCGGTCCGGATGGCGATCGCGGTGTCCAGATCGCCGCCGAAATCCAGGTAGCCGACCACACCCCCGTACAGCCCCCGGCGGGTTGACTCAAGCCCCTCGATGATCTCCATCGCACGCACTTTCGGCGCGCCGGTGAGGGTGCCCGCGGGAAACGTCGCCGTGAGGACGTCGATGGCCGAGCGGTCCTCGGCAAGTTCACCGATCACCGTGGAGACAATGTGCATGATCTGCGAAAAACGCTCAACCGCGGCGAACTCGACCACGCGCACCGAACCCGGCGTGCAGACTCGTCCCAGGTCGTTGCGCACCAGATCGACGAGCATCACGTGCTCGGCCCGCTCCTTTGGGTCAGCCAGCAGCTGCGCGGCGAGCTCAGCGTCCCGCTCGGCCGTGGCGCCACGGGGACGGCTACCGGCGATCGGGTGCAGCAACGCCTGCCGGCCCGTCACCTTCACGTGTGCCTCCGGCGACGACCCGACGACATCGTGATCATCAAACCGGAGAAGGTACATGTAGGGGCTCGGGTTCGACGCCCTCAGCACCCGGTAGATATCAAGAGGCGCGGCTGTCGTCTGCCGCTCGAAGCGCTGGGAGACCACGATCTGGAAACACTCACCGGCCAGGATCTGCTCGATGGCGGCCTCGACGGAGGCTTCGAAGCGCTCTGGCGAGGTCCGCGACGCGAACCCGGCGAGCGAGAGGTCTGGTGGCACCATGGTGGTCGCGACCGTCGGTTCGGTCCACTTGCCGAGGTCGGCGGTCATGACCTCGAGCCGATGCACGGCGTCGTCGTAGGCCGTGTCCAGATCGCCGTCCCCGGTGAACACGTTTGCGATCAGCAGACAGGACCCGTCGCTGTGATCAAATACCGCGAGATCGGCGGTCAGCATCATGCGCAGCTCGGGCATGCCCAGGTCGTCCACGCAACCGGACGGCAGCCGTTCGACCCGCCGGACGATGTCGTACGACAGATAGCCGACCAGACCACCGGTGAGCGGTGGCGCGTCCGGCACCGTGGGAGTACGCAACGCCAGCTGAACCGCGCGAAGTACCTCGAGCGGGTCACCACCGGTGGGAACGCCCGACGGCGCCTGGCCGCCCACCCAGACGGCCGACCCGTCCCGTTCGGTGAGGGTCGCCGCGGCCCGGACACCGATGAACGAGTACCGCGACCACACCCCGCCGTTCTCGGCGGACTCCAGCAGGAAGGTTCCAGGTCCCCCGGCGAGCTTGCGGTAGATCCCGACCGGGGTCTCGCCGTCGGCGAGCAGGCGGCGGGTGACCGCGACCACCGGGTACTCGGCGGCGAGCGCGTGGAAGCCGGCCCGGCCCGGAATGATCTCACCTGTCGTCACGACTCGGCGCTCCTCGGGGACTTCACGGTAACGGCGACGGCCGGCAGGCTCCGGTTGTCGAAACATGTCCGGCTGCCCGTGTGGCAGGCCGATCCCACCTGTTCCACCCGGACCAGGACGGTGTCCCCGTCACAGTCAAGGGAGACCGACCGGACCAGCTGGCGGTGGCCGCTGCTGTCCCCCTTGACCCAGTACTCACGACGGCTGCGGCTCCAGTATGTGGCCCGCCCGGTGGTGAGCGTGCGGTGCAGCGCCTCGTCATCCATCCAGCCGACCATCAGCACCTCGCCGGTGTCGTACTGCTGCGCGACAGCGGGGAACAGGCCAGCCTCGTCGCGCTTGAGCAGACCGGCTATGGCGGGGTCCAGACGGGACGCGGGGACGCACACGTGCCCATTGTGCCGTGCTCGGTCATGGCAGGTCACCGGCCACGCCCGCCGTCCACGAAGCGTGCAGGCGCTGATACACACCGGGGACGGCAACGAGTTCGGCGTGGGCCCCCCGCTGGACGATCCGGCCCGCGTCAACCACCACCACCATGTCCGCGGCCTCCGCGGTGGACAGCCGGTGGGCGATCGTGACCGATGTCCGCCCTCGGGTCAACGCGGCCAGCGCACGGGCGAGTCGCACCTCCGTGGCCGGGTCGACCGACGATGTCGCCTCGTCCAGGACGAGCAGGTCCGGTACCGCGACATGGGCACGGGCGAGGGCGACCAGCTGACGTTCTCCGGCGGACAGCAAGCTCCCACGTTCACCGACCCGGGTGCGCACACCGTCGGCGAGCCCAGCGATCCAGTCCGCAAGCCCCAGCGCGGTGAAGGCGTCCGCAACATCGGCGTCGCCGGCCTCCGGGCATCCGTAGCGAACGTTGTCCGCGATGCTCAGATCGAACAGGAAGCCATCCTGCGGGACCATGACAACCCGCCGACGCAACGAGGCGAACCGGACCTGCTCCGCGGGCACACCGCCGAGCAGCACCTGGCCAGCTGTCGGGTCCATCAGCCGCGTGAGCAGTTTCGCCAGGGTGGTCTTGCCCGATCCCGTCTCACCGACCACGGCGACCCTGGTCTGTGGCGCTATGTCCAGGTCGATGGCCTGCAGGACGGGCGGTCCTCCTGGATAAGCGAACGCGACACCGTCGAAACGCACCCCGAGCGGGCCAACAGGAAGATCTTTTCCAGTTTCGGAGCCAGGGTCACGGACATCCTGCGGTGTGTCCAGCACATCAAGGACACGGCGCAGGCCCGCAAGCGCGTTCGCGCCCTCATTGAGCACCTCGGTCAGCGTCTGCAACGGCACCACGAACAGGGTGACCAGGAACAGGAAGGCCACCAGCCGGCCAGCGCTGAGATGACCGTCCACCCCGAGCAGCACCCCGCCGACCACCACGGCGCTGGTCGCGCATGCCGCCACCAGCTCACCGGCCGAGAAGACCGTGGCGACCAGCCGCTGCGCATCGGTCTGCGCCGATCGGTAGCGGTCGACGGAGGTGTCGACCCGCGTCTCGGTGCGCGCCTGAGCGCCGTAGGCGCGTACCACCGCGGCGCCGACCACGGACTCCGCAATCGCGCCCAGCATGTCCGCAACCCGCTCTCGAACCGCCCGGTAGCGTTGCGCAAGGAGCGGCTGAAAGCGCCTTACCGCAACAGCCATCGGCACAAAGGAGGCGTAGACAACGATGGTCAAAGGCCAGGAATAGATCGTCATAAGCACGGTCGCGATCAGCATCTGCCCGGAGGACAGCAGCAAGATCATGCCGCCGAGCTGCAGAAACTGCGACATCTGGTCAACATCGCTGGTCACCCGCGAGGTGAGGGCTCCCCGCCGCTGCTCCAGCTGGGTCAACGCGGACAGACCGTGGATGTGCCCGAAAACACGTATCCGCAGTGTCGCCAACGCAGCCTCGGACATCCGATACAGGCGGACGTTCATGCGGTAGGCCGCTGCGGCCGTCACCACGATCGCCAGCATCGCGCCCGCCGCCGCCCAGCCGACCACGCGCAGCTTGGGCGCTCCGTGCAGCAGGCCGTGGTCGACGGTCTGCTGGACCGCGATCGGGATCACCACTCGTCCCGTGGTGGCGATGAGCGCAAGAGCGATGGTCACCGGCAGGCCCGCGGTGAGCTCCGGTACGAGCCGCCGGATCTTACCGAGCGTCGCCCCCAGCGACTCTCCAGACCGGGCCGGAGCGCTGCCGGTGCCGTCGGGAGCGGCAGCCGGGTGTCCCTCGTTGCGGGTTCCGCGGATCACGGAGCCGCTCTCCGGCGCCATGCCATCCAGCCGGGGATCCGGATCCTCCTGGCGGGGCGCCGGAACGGTGACGCTCACCGTGCCACCGCGGCATCCTCAACAG
>NZ_CAKJTR010000034.1:9810-37894 GCF_917627355.1 Protofrankia sp. Cj3
GTCGCCTTCGCTCCTCGACTGGTAGGCGGTCAGCAGCGCCGCATACCCGGGCGAGGCAGCCATCAGCTCATGATGGCTGCCTCGCCCGGCCACCCGTCCTCGATCCAGGTACACGACCTCGTCAGCCAGCTCGATCGTTGCCCGCCGGTGCGCGACGACAACCACCGTGGACGCACCTGCCCGCTCCCGCAGGCCAGCGAGGATGGCGGCCTCGACCCGCGGGTCAACGCCGGATGTCGCGTCGTCGAGAACAAGCAGACGCGGCTGGCGGACCAGCGCCCGGGCCAAGGCGATCCGCTGCCGCTGCCCGCCGGACAGCGTGGTACCCCGTTCGCCGACCTGCGTGTCAAGACCGGCGGGCAGCGCCGCGACAAAGCGGTCCGCCTGTGCGCGAGCGAGCGCTTCCCACACTGCAGCGTCGTCCACGGCCACGCCGAGCGTGACGTTGCCGCGGACCGTGTCGTCGAACAGGAAGGCCTGCTGGGAAACCAGCGAGACGGTCGTGGTGACCGCACCGTCGGCGAGGTCCCGCAGATCGGCCCCGTCCATGCGGACCGCGCCAGCGTCAGGATCGTAGAGCCTGACCAGCAGGCCGGCCAACGTCGACTTCCCCGACCCGGTCCGTCCGGCCAGGGCCACCACGCGGCCAGCGGCGACATCGAAACTCACCGCGTCCAGCGCCGGGGCGCTCGACCCGGCCGGATCAACCGATCGCGGATAGGTGTAGGTGACAGCCGCCACAGTCAGCGTTGCCGGTCCGGCGGCGCTCAACGTCTTCGGTCCAAAGCCCTGTTCGCCGCGGGCGTCCAGTACCGCACGCACCCGGCCGTAGCCGACAACCGACCGAGGCAGCTCACCGAACACCCAGCCGATCGCCCGCAGCGGGAATGCCAGGACCGTGAACAGGTAGGCGACGCGTACCAGATCGCCGACATCGAGTGCGCCCGCGGCGATCCTGGCCGTACCGACCAGCAGGACCACGAGAACGCCGATGTTCGGCAACGCGTCCATCACCGGATCGAACAGGCCGCGCACCCGCCCGGCACGTATCATTGCCGCTTTGAGCTCGTCCGCTTTGCGCGCAAACCGGGCTGTCTCGGCGGCTTCCCGCCCCATTGCCTTGATCACAAGAGCACCATCGAACGACTCGTGTGCCACCGCGCTCACCTCCGCCCGCAGCTGCTGGGCGTGCGAGAGCAACGGCGAGACCTTCCGCCCGTAGATGATATTAATGACCCCAAAAAGCGGAAAAATGACACATCCAATGGCGGTCAACAACGGATCCGTCATGATCAATACCACCAGAGCGACAACAATCATGACTAGCACCCCCACCGCGAACGGCAGCGGAAGAACCGGAGCCCAGGCCGCCTCGACATCCGCGTTGGCATTGGACAGCAGCAGACCGGTCGAGTGGCGCTGATGCCACGACAGCGGCAGGCGCAGATACTGCCGAATCACCCGGCGGCGGTAGAGTGCCTGCAGCCGGAACGTCATCATCCCGCCGCCGAGCCGGCGCACGAACATGCCCACAGCCTTGGCAACGCCGACCGCGACCAGTGACACCACCGCGAGCGCGAGGCCGCCCACCGTCACCCGCCCGGCCGCGAGGGACGGCAGCAGGACTCTGTCGATGACCTCGCCGAGCACGATCGAACTCGCCACGGTCATAAAACCGAACAACGAACTGCCGGCAACCGCCAGGGCGAACGAGCGAGGTTCCTCGCGGATACCCATCCCAAGGACTGCCAGACCTTTGCGGATAACATCAGGTGAACCTGCGGAAACCAGCCGTGTCGATCCCGCCGGATCATTGGGCATGGTTCTCCTCTCGTCGCTCACTGCACCGCCGACGCTGGCACCACCCAGACGAATTGAAACCAAAAAAACAGCCCGCCACAACAAACTTAGAGCGACCGGCAATAGGGGACGCGGTGTCGCGGGGCTGGGGCACGCACCTCGCCGCCTTGCGCCGCCCGCGCCCCAACCCCATTCCTTGATCCACTCCCCTATTACCGGGCGCTCTTAGCCAGCATCCCGCTCCCATCGAACGCCCCCGCGACGTGCCACCCCACAATCATGCCGCTACCGCCTGGCGCCGCTGTATATCCGGCGCCCGCGTCGTTGGCTGCTGGCCCGCGCCCGGGGAGTGGTTATCGGCTGGCACCAACCATCGACCGGCACTACCTATCGGCTATCGGCTATCGGCTGGCACCGACCACCGGCTAGCATCGACTATCGCCGACGATCACATCGTCCACCCGGCAGATGTCCAATGAACGTCCAACAGCTGACATGGGTTCAGCGAACTGGTACCGCGGCGGTTCGCAGGGCGTCCTTGACGTCACCGATACGCAGGTGGCCGAAATGGAAGACGCTCGCGGCGAGCACCGCGTCCGCGCCCGCGCCCACTGCCCGGGGGAAGTCCCGGAGCGACCCGGCGCCGCCGCTGGCGATCACGGGCACGCGCACGGCCGCGCGGACAGCCTCGATCATCTCCAGGTCGTAGCCGTCCCCGGTCCCGTCCGCGTCCATCGAATTGAGCAGGATCTCCCCCGCGCCGAGCGCCACCGCCCGCGCCGCCCAGGCAACCGCGTCGATACCGGTGCCCTGCCGCCCACCGTGGGTTGTCACCTCGAACCGCGGGGCGCCTGGCTCGCGGGTACGACGGGCGTCCACCGACAGCACGACGCACTGGCTGCCGAACCGCAGCGCGCACTCCCGGACCAGCTCAGGGCGGGCGACCGCGGCGGTGTTGACACCGACCTTGTCCGCGCCGGCCCGCAACAGCCGGTCGACGTCGTCGGCGGAACGTACCCCACCGCCGACGGTCAACGGGATGAACACCTGCTCGGCGGTGCGCCGGACCACATCGTAGGTGGTCTCCCGGTTCCCGCTGGACGCGGTGATGTCGAGAAAGGCCAGTTCGTCAGCGCCCTCGGCGTCATACAGCTTCGCCATCTCCACCGGGTCACCAGCGTCACGCAGGTCAGTGAAGTTCACGCCCTTGACGACCCGCCCGGCGTCGACATCCAGACAGGGGATGACCCGGACCGCGACGGTCATCGAATAAACCTGTTCATCGGCTGGGCAGAGGCTGGCCCGCCGCTACCGCCAGCGCCGCGGGCAGGCTGAACGCGCCCGCGTACAGGGCCTTGCCGACAATGGCGCCCTCGACGCCCGCCACACCGGCTATCGCGGCGAGGTCGGCCAGCGACGACACCCCACCACTGGCGATCACGGGCCGGGAGGTCGCCGCGGTGACATCCCGCAGCAGGTCCAGGTTGGGCCCGCTGAGCATGCCGTCACGATGAACGTCGGTGACGACGTAGCGGGCGCACCCGTCGGCGTCGAGGCGGGCCAGCACGTCGAACAGCTCGCCGCCGTCACGGGTCCAGCCACGGGCGGACAGGGTCGTGCCGCGGACGTCGAGGCCGACGGCGATCCTGTCCCCGACCCGGCCGATGGCAGCCCGCACCCAGCCGGGGTTCTCCAGCGCGGCTGTGCCGATATTGACCCGGGCGGCGCCGGTCGCCAGCGCCGCGTCCAGCGAGGCGTCGTCCCGGATACCGCCGGAGAGCTCCACCGCCACGTCGACCGACCGAACCACCTCCGCGATCAGATCATGGTTCGAGCCACGGCCGAACGCCGCGTCGAGGTCGACGAGATGGATCCACTGGGCGCCGTCGCGCTGCCAGGCAAGCGCCGCATCGCGCGGGTCACCATAGGAGGTCTCGGTACCCGCCTCGCCCTGGACCAGGCGGACGGCCCGGCCGTCGGCCACATCCACGGCAGGCAGAAGGATCAGCGCCACGCCACACACCTTACGGGGTGCCGTGTCTGTCGGTTCCACCGGCGATCGCGGCAACCGGCAGCGAGCCCCGCCAGCGGCGCTGGCACAGCGAACCGCCCTTGCCCCACCACGGACCCACTGTGATCATTTCTCCGTGCTTCCTCTACTGGCAGGACTCCTCCGGATGCGCCCGACGACCGTCGGTTACCGTGCGTCCATACGTTTATGGACCACCGTTGTCGCTGGCAGCGCCCGGCGCTACACCGCCTACCGGTCCACCGTGGCCGCCGCTGTCTTCGCCACCGTTGTCACGGGCATCCTGCGCGCCCACATCGCACAGGCGGTGTGGCGAGAGACACCGAACCTGGCCGGCTACGACACCACCGGCGCGATCACATTCATGATTGTCGGACAGGGCGTGGGCGTGTGCGTGGCCGTCTTCGGTGGGGTGATCGACCTGCCGTACCGGATCCGCACCGGCGACGTGGTTGTCGACATCGCCCGGCCGGTCGGGTTCGTGCGATGGTGGTTCGGTCACGAGATCGGCCGGGTCTGGGTCTACCTGCTCACCCGAGCAATGCCCGCGGTCGCCGTGTGCGCGGCGGTCTTCCGGCTGCGGTTGCCGTCAACCGCGTCGCGCTGGGCCGCGTTCGCCCTGAGCCTCACGCTGGCTGTGCTGGTCAGCTTCGGCCTCCGGTACCTGGTCGCGCTCAGCGCCTTCTGGCTGGCCGACGACCGCGGTGTACAGGCGGTGGCCGCGCTGGCCTCGCTCTTCTTCTCCGGTTCGGTCCTCCCGCTTACGATCATCCCTGGGGTGTTCGGCGCCCTCGCGCGCATCACGCCGTTCGCCGCGACCGTCCAGGTACCGATGGATGTCTACCTCGGCCGGGTGGCAGGCGCCGGCCTCGGCACGGCGTTCGCCTTCCAGGCCGGCTGGGCGGTGCTGCTGCTGGCCGCCGGCCGGGCGCTGACCGCGCTCGCGCTGCGCCGGGTGGTGATACAGGGTGGCTGACCGGCTGCGCGCGGTACGGGACGGGTTCGGGCACTACGTGCTGTTTGTCGGCGTGGCGTTCCGCTCGGCGTGGCAGTACCGGACGTCGCTGGTCCTGCTGACGATGGCCGAGACGCTCGCGACCGCCCTGGACTTCGCCGCGATCGGGATCGTCTTTGCCAACGTGGCCCACCTGCGGGATTTCGCTCTCGCCGAGGTCGCCTTCCTCTACGCGACGTCCGCGACCGCGTTCGCGTTGGCCGAATGCGTGCTCGGCCAGCTCGACCGGATCGGCTGGCAGATCCGGGACGGGAAAATGGACGCTGTCCTCACCCGTCCGGTATCGCCGCTGGTGCAGGCGGCGACCAGCGAGTTCTCGCCACAACGGGTCGGCCGGCTGGCCCAGCCCGCCGCTGTGCTCGCGCTGTCGCTCGCGGCTCTCGACCTCCGCTGGACCCCCGGGCGGATCATCCTGATCCCGCTGATGGTCGCCGGCGGCGCGCTGATCGCCGGCTCGTTGATCGTCACTGGCTGTGCGTGGCTGTTCGTCGCGCCGGACGCCTCCATGGCCGTGGCCGCCGCCCGTCAGGGCGCGGGCCTTGCCACCCAGTATCCGATGACGATCTACAGCAGGCACCTGCTGGTCCTGCTGACCTTCGTCGTGCCGGTGGCGTTCGTGAACTGGCAGCCCGCGCTGTACGTCCTGGCCCGGCCCGATCCCCTCGGGCTGCCGACCGCCGCGCGTTTCCTGGCCCCGGTGGTGGCGGCGCTCGCCGTGGCCGGTGCGGCCTGGGCCTGGCGGGCCGGCATCCGCCACTACCGCAGCACCGGCAGTTAGAGCGCGTTTGAGATCGTCATTCCGGCTCACCGCGTCCAGCTGCCCCCTGGCCGCGGCTCACTGATTGAAAGCCTGATCTCAAACACGCTCTCCGGGGCGTGTCTGATGGATGTTCGATCGCGCGGATCGATGCCCTGGCCCGCCGATTACCCAGGCCTCAGGTCCCCGCGACGCTGTCGGAGTCCGGTGCCGAGTAGGCGCGGCCCTTCCAGGCCGCGCCCCGGCCCCGGTGGTGCGCCCGAGCCGAGTCCACGGTCATGATCATATAAAGGGCCGCGACCGCGGGGAGGGTCAGGACGACGGGCATGGGCTGGCGGTAGTACCGGATCATCGGGAGGTAGGTCACCGTCATCAGCACCCAGGCGCCGAGCCCGGCGGCACCGGCGACAGCCGCGGCAACGCCGCCGGCACCGGTGGCCAGCTCAGCCAGACCGGCCACGGCCGCCAGTGGTGGGACGAGGTAGGCCAGCACGAGCCCGGTGACCGTGGCCGCAAGCAGCATGGGGGAATGGCGCAGCTGGGTGTACGCGCTGCGGGCAACCATCTTCCACAGGTCCGCAAGCCGCGGGTAGGGCCGGACGCTGCGCACACCGCAGGGGCCGTGGTCAGCGAGCCCCAACCAGGTCCGGCCGCCGGCCCGCTTGACCGCTCTGGCCAGCGAGCAGTCGTCGATCACCGCGCCGGAGATGGCGGCCAGCCCACCGGCGCGTTCCAGCGCGGCCCGGCGCATGAGCACACACCCGCCAGCGGCGGCCGACGTCCTCGCGCCCGGCCGGTTGGCTCGACGGAACGGATAGAGCTGGGCGAAGAAATAGACAAACGCCGGGACGATGATCCTTTCCCAGCGGTTCTGGGTGCGTAGCACCGCCATCAGCGACGTGAGGTCAAGCCCGTACGTGGTGGCGTGGCCGACCAGCCGGAGGACCGAATCCGGCCCGTGAGCGATGTCCGCGTCGGTGAACAGCAGCCAGTTCACATCCGCTGGCACAGCGCGCAGCCCCTGTTCCAGCGCCCATACCTTGCCGACCCAGCCAGCCGGCCGCGGCTGGCTGGTGATGACCGTCAGCTCCACCCCGCCGGCGGCCTGCCGGCCAAGGTCACGGGCAACATCAGCGGTGCCGTCATCGCTGGCGTCGTCGACGAGCACGACCCGCAGCGGACCCGGGTAACGCTGACCAAGCAGGGACGGCAGGCTGTGCGGAAGCATCTCGGCCTCGTCCCGGGCGGGCACGATCACGGTGACCGCGGGCCAGCCCCCCGGCGGCTCCGCTCCGCCTCGTGCCCGGGAATCGTGCGCGTCAAGGCGCGTGTCGGTGCACCAGAACATTCCATGGCCACCCAGCAGCACCAACCAAACCAAAAGAGAACAAAGCGCGCAAGCTGCCAACGTTATCACGTAAGCCAGCCTCGCAGATTGCGCCCGCTCCGCCGGTCAGCAGCGCCGGACTGAGACGACAATACCGCCGCTCCCCGCCCGGAAGAATCGGCATTCTCCCCACCATGTCACCGAATTCGGAAATTATCACTGCCGCCGGGAAATAGCGGGTTCCAGGCGAATCACGATGGACTTGGACGTGGGAGTGTTGCTGACTCTGGCGGTGCTGTCCAAGGGCACCAGCACATTCGTCTCCGGGAAATAGGCGGCGGCGCAGCCAGCCGCGGTCGGGTACGCCACCACCCGGAAGTCCGGCGCGCGCCGGGCCACTCCGTCCACCCACTCGCTGACCAGGTCGACCTGGTCACCGTCGGCAATGGCCAGCGCGGCGAGGTCGTCGGGGTTGACGAACACGACCCGGCGGCCGTGGCGGACGCCGCGGTACCGGTCGTCCAGCCCGTAGATCGTGGTGTTGAACTGGTCGTGCGAACGGACCGTCTGCAACAGCAGCCGGCCGGCTGGGACGCGCAGCACGTCCAGGGTGTTGACGGTGAACCGGGCCCGTCCGGTCACGGTCGGGAAGGTCCGGGAATCACGCGGCGGGTGCGGCAGGACGAACCCACCGGGCCGCGCGGCCTTCACCTCGAAGTCCGCACAGCCGGGAACGACCCGGCCGATATGCGCGCGGACGCGGCCGTAGTCAGCGGCGAGCCCCTCCCAGTCGACGGCGACACGCTCGCCCAGCGTCGCCCGAGCCAGCCCACAGATGATCGCCATTTCCGAACGCAGCGACGCCGAGGCCGGCGCGAGGTTCCCCCGGGAGGCGTGCACCGCGCTCATCGAGTCCTCAACCGTGACGAACTGCGGCCCACCGGCCTGCACGTCGATCTCGGTGCGGCCGAGGGCCGGCAGGATGAGCGCCCGCTGACCGGTGACGGTGTGCGAGCGGTTCAGCTTCGTCGACACCTGGACACTCAGGCGCAACCGCCGCATCGCGGCCTCGGTGACCGAGCTGTCCGGGGTGGCCGCGACGAAGTTCCCGCCGAGCGCGGTGAACACCTTCACCCGGCCGTCCCGCATCGCCCGCACCGTGTCGACCACGTCGAGGCCGGGCGCGCGCGGGGGGCCGAAACCGAACTCCGCGGCCAGCCGGTCGAGAAAGACCGGCGGTGGCTTCTCCCAGATGCCCATGGTCCGGTCGCCCTGGACGTTGCTGTGCCCGCGCACCGGGCACACCCCAGCGCCGGGACGGCCGATGTTGCCACGCAGCAGCAGGAAGTTGACGATCTCCCGGATCGTGGGGACGGAGTCGCGGTGCTGGGTGAGCCCCATGGCCCAGCAGACAATGATCTTCTCCGAGTCCAGCACCAGCCGCACGACCTGGTCGATCTCGGCGTCGGCGAGGCCCGTGGCGGCCCGCACGTCGGCCGCGGACAGCTTGCGCAGCCACGCGGCCATCTCGGTGAAACCGTCGGTGTGGGCGTCGATGAACGCCCGGTCGAGCACCCGGCCTGGTCGCGCCTCCTCCGCGGCCAGCAACCGAGCGTTGATCGCTTGGAACAGGGCCAGGTCACCACCGATCCGGATCCGCAGAAACCGATCGGCCAGCACGATCCCGGCGCCGAGGGCACCACTGGGGCGCTGCGGGTTGCGGAAGCGCAGCAGACCCGCCTCGGGCAGCGGGTTGACCGCGACGATGCGTGTGCCCGCGCGTTTCGCCGCCTCCAGCGCGGTGAGCATCCGCGGATGGTTCGTGCCCGGGTTCTGCCCCACAACAAAAATCAGATCGGCTTTGGCGAAATCGTCGAGGCTCACGCTGCCCTTGCCCACGCCGATCGTCTCGGTCAGCGCCGCTCCGGACGACTCGTGGCACATGTTCGAGCAGTCCGGCAGGTTGTTCGTGCCAAACGCCCGGACGAAAAGCTGGTAGGTGAAGGCGGCCTCGTTACTGGTCCGCCCGGATGTGTAGAAGGCGGCTTCATCGGGGCTGTCGAGCGCCCGCAGCTCGTCGGCGACGATCGCGAACGCGTCATCCCAGCTCACCGGAAGGTAGTGGGCATCCCCGGCCGCCTTGTACATCGGCTCGGTGAGGCGGCCCTGCTGACCCAGCCAGTAGCCGCTGCGGGCGGCGAGCTCATCGACGGAGTGCTCGGCGAAGAAGGCGGGGGTGATCCGCCGCAGGGTCGCCTCCTCGGCGACGGCCTTGGCACCGTTCTCGCAGAACTCGGCCGTGTGCCGGTGGCCGGGGGCGGCCTCCGGCCAGGCGCATCCGGGGCAGTCGAAACCGTTGACCTGGTTCAGCGCGAGCAGCGAGCGGGCTCCACGGCGGACCCCCAACTGGTCACGGACGTGCGCCATCGCATGCAGCACGCCGGGTATGCCGGCGGCCGACGGCGCGGGAGCGCCGACGATGATCCCGTCCTCGCCGGGGTCCTCTCGTGGGGCGTCACGTACCATCGTCGGAGTCCTCTCCCGCTGAACCGCGGCTCATCGCGTACCGCTGTTGGTCGCGCCGTTGGTGGTCGAGGCGCCGCCGCTCGTCGAGGCGGCGCTGTCAGCCAGCGGGCCGGCGATGCGATGCGCGCCGGTGTAGACGTTCATCGAGTCACCGCGGACGAACCCGACCAGCGTCATCCCGCTCTCCTCGGCCAGCTCAGCCGCGAGCGACGACGGCGCGGACACCGCGACGAGCGCGGGTATCCCAGCCAGCAGCGCCTTCTGGGCAAGCTCGAACGACGCGCGGCCGCTGACCACCAGAACCCGCTCGCGCAACGGCAGCTGACCGTCACGTACCGCCCAGCCGATGGCCTTGTCGACCGCGTTGTGCCGGCCCACGTCCTCCCGGACCACCAACAGGTTCCCGTCGGCGTCGGCGATCGCGGCCGCGTGCAGCCCACCGGTGACGGCAAAGACCTTCTGCTCGGCGCGCAGCCGGTCGGGCAGCACGAGCAGCACGTCCGGACGCAGTACCAGCGGGTCATCGGCCACCGTGTACCGGCTGCGCATCCGGACCCCGTCGATGCTGGTCCTCCCACACAGCCCGCAGGAGCTGCTGGTGTAGAAGGCGCGTTCGATACTGACGTCCGGCAACGCGACAGCCGGGGCCAGAGTGATATCGAGCACGTTGTAGGTCTGGCCGCCACCAGCCTGGCTCTCCGGGACCTGCCTCTCGGGGGCCTGGTGAGCGCCGGAGGGGTCGCCGCCGATGACATCACTACGTGCACCAACACAGTAACGCATCGCTGTGACATCCGCCCCGCCGCCGATGATCCCCTCGCCGACGAGAAAACCGAGGGCCAGGTCGACGTCGTGTCCGGGCGTGCGCATGGTGACGGCCAACGGCCTACCGCCCACCCGCAGCTCCAGCGGCTCCTCACCGGCCAGGCTGTCGGCCCGCGTCCCTCGCTCACCGTCAGCTGAGATCCGCACGACCCGTCTGCGTGCCGTCACCCGTCCCACACCGACCACACTGCCCCACGCGTCCCGCTGTGGCCAGTAGCCGGACCCCGCGCGCACCCTTTCACCGGGAGCGGGCCAGGACCACTCGTCGGCTCGGGGTGTCGGCGCCGCCCGGTAGGGTGATCGGCCATGCCAGCGCAACCGTTGCGGGAACTCGTCGAGCCAGGCTGGGCACGGGCCCTGGAGCCGGTGGCCGAGCGGATCACAGCCATGGGGGACTTCCTGCGCGCGGAGATCGCGGCGGGACGCACCTACCTTCCCGCCGGCCCAAACGTCCTACGGGCCTTCCAACAGCCCTTCGACGAGGTGCGGGTACTGATCGTCGGGCAGGATCCCTACCCGGCCCCGGGGGTGGCCATCGGGTACAGCTTCGCGGTCGCGCCCGACGTGCGCAGGCTCCCCGGCAGCCTGGAGAACATCTTCCAGGAGCTGTGCGCGGACGTCGACGTGCCCAGGCCCGCGAACGGCGACCTGACGCCATGGACGCGGCAGGGCGTACTACTGCTGAACAGAGCCCTGACAACGGCGCCCCGGCAGCCCGGCTCGCACCGGGGCAAGGGCTGGGAGGAGGTCACCGAGCAGGCGATCCGGGCACTGGCCGGCCGAGGCAAGCCCCTCGTCGCGATCCTGTGGGGCGCGGACGCGCGTAGCCTGAAACCCTTCCTCGACGGCGTCCCCACGATCGAGTCCGCCCACCCCTCACCTCGCTCCGCCGACCGCGGCTTCTTCGGATCCCGGCCGTTCAGCCGGGCCAACGACCTCCTGCTCCGCCAGGGAGCTCAGCCCGTCGACTGGCGCCTCCCATAACCGGATGGCCTTCCACGGGCACGCCCTGGCCCCCGCACCCCGGGTGGACATCGCGGCTCACGGGAAGCCGTGCACAGCACGGCGAATGTTCCTGTCCGGGGCGACTGAACCGTCTACCGATCGGTAGACTAGATGGTATGGCCATGACAACAATCAAGGTTGATACGGCCGTCCGGGACCGGCTGGCCTCCCTCGCCAGCGACCGCGGGACCACGATGGGCCGCATGCTCGCCGAGGTCGCGGACCGGCTCGAACGTGAGGCCTTCTTCGCGCGTGCCCGCGTGCAGCTCGACGAGCTCCGCGCCGCCGACCCGGCGGAGTGGGAGCGCGACCGGGCCGAGTCGGGCGCCTGGCAACGCGGCACCGACTCCGACGCGCTCGCGCTGCACGACGCACCCGGATGGTGGGAGTGACGGCGGTCCGCACCGGAGAGATCTGGCTCGCCACTCTCGACCCCGTGGTCGGCCATGAACAGGGCGGACGGCGCCCGGTCGTGGTCGTCTCGGCCGACGGGTTGCACAGCCTCCCCATCGGCATGGCCATCGTCGTCCCGCTCACCGGGACCGACCGCCATCTGGTGACCCAGCCCCGCCTCGCCGGGCCGGCGACCGGGCTGAGCAGGCCGAGCTTCGCGCGCCCGGAGGACACCCGGGCCATCGACACCTCCAGGCTGGTGCGGCGGCTCGGGACCACGAGCGCCGAGGACCTCGCGGCCGTTCGCAAGGTCCTGCGCTACTTCCTCGATCTTTGAGACGTTCCCGGGGCGTTGGCGAGTGCGAGCTGTTCCGGGTTCGGCCTCGCCGCCCGCGTCCGCGTCGGGGAGAACCGCGACGCCGAGGCCGCTTCCGTCCTGGTTGCTCAGGTGCGCGGCTGGCGAACGCCTGTTTGATCTGCGCGCGGGCGGCACGGAGTACCGTGGAGATAGTTGAAGGCTCAACAGCACCGCACCGGCCAGCGCCGAGGGGCACCAGGAGAAGATCATGGGTATCCACCGTCTCAACCACGTCGTCCTCTATGTCCGGGACGTCGCGCGCACGGCTGCCTTCTACACCGATGTCCTCGATTTCGAGAGCCTGCTAGTGCTGCCCGGGAAGGCCGCGTTCCTGCGGGCGCCGGACTCCACCAACGACCACGACATCGGCGTGTTCCAGATCGGCGCGGCCGCCGGCGCGTCGCAGGCAGGGCGTTCGACCGTGGGCATGTACCACATCGCGTGGGAGATCGGCACCCTCGCCGAGCTCGAGGCGACCGCGCACCGGCTCGCCGAGGCCGGTGCGCTGGTCGGCGCGTCCGACCACGGCACGACCAAGAGCCTGTACGCACACGATCCGGACGGTCTGGAGTTCGAGGTCGTCTGGCTGGTCCCCGCGCACCTGCTCGACGGGGCAGCGGTCACGGCCAAGACCAGCATCCGGCCGCTTGACCTCGCCACGGAGAAGGCACGCTACGGTGCGGACACGCGTGGCGGTCTGGGCGTCTCCATCCCCATCGGAGTCACCGTCTGAGCCGGAGCCGGCAGCTGCGGATCCGGTGACCGCGAGCCATGAAGCTGCCGGGGAACCGACGGCTCGCCGCCTCGCGTCTGTGTCTGTTCCTGTGTCTGGGTCTGGGTCTGGGTCTGGGTCTGGGTCTGACCGGGTGCCAGCAGGTGACGGCTCACCCATTCAACGGCCTCCCGGACAAACACCGTGCGGTTGCCAAGACCCATGATCTCGTGTCCCTCGCCCTCGAAGAGCAGGAACCGGCAGTCCACCCCCCGCGCCGTCGCCGCGGCGACGGTCTGCTCGGCTTCGATCACCGGGACGTTGGTGTCGTTAGCGCCGTGCACGACCAGCAGCGGCGCGGCCAGGCGATCCATCCGGCGCAGCGGGGAAAGCTCCCACAGCAGCACGGCATCACGCACGGGGTCGCCGTACTTGGTCACCGCGGGGCCGGCGATCCACGGTTCGGTGTGCGCGAAGAACGTGGCGAAATCCACCATCCCGCAGATGTCGACCCCCACGCGGAACAGCTCCGGGTAGGTGACCAGCGCGGCGAGCGTCAGGTATCCCCCGTAGGAACGGCCCGCGACGCCGACCCGCCCACTGTCGGCAATACCCGCCTCGACCAGATATTTCACGCAGGAAGCGACGTCGGCGATCCCGTCGAAGCGACGGCCGTGGTCGTCGGCGCCCGCGAAGGAACGGCCGTAGCCCGCCGACCCGCGCACATTCGGGGCGAACACGGCGATCCCGCGGGTGACCAGTGCCTGGAACAGCGGGGTGAAGGTGGGACGTTCCTGCGCCTCGGGCCCACCGTGGAAGAACAGCAGGGTGGGATAGGGGCCGAGCTCGCCCTGCGGGCGGTACAGCCAGCCGGACAGCTCCAGCCCGTCGTGCGCGCGCAACCGGTGCGGTACCGGGCGGACCAGCCTGGTCCGGGAACGGGCCGGGGGAGGCAGCACCGCCTCGGCAGCCGCCCCGGCGGTGGGGTCCGCGTTGCCGTCCAGATCGGCGACGGAGGCGAGCGCGGGCGCGGGGAAGGCGGTGGGGGCGTCAGAGACCATACATCGGTAACCGGTCGCGTCCGCCCCGAAATCGTAGGTCCACAACTCGCCAGGGACGGTCGAACCGACCAGGGCCAGCAGCAGACCACGGCCCCCGTCACGGACGAGCAGGCTGCCCGCGACGTCCCTCGGCAGAGGCGGGAGGCCCAGCCGGCTGCCCGAGCCCAGATCGACCAGGTCCAGGACGGTCCGCCCGTCCACGTTCCACGCCAGCACCGCGACCGGCCGTCCCCTGCACACGCCGGGCGCGGCGGCGTTGGGCACACCATCGGGAAGCAGCGCGAACCGTTCCAGGTCGGCGTCATCGCGGGCTGCCACGACCTCGGTGGCCCGTTGGGTCCCGTCGTCCGCGAGGGTTACCGCCAGCAGCGCGGCACGTTCGCGACCGGCATCGGAGAGCAGGTAGACGAGCTTCCCGGCGCCCGCGGCCACGCCCGCCGGGCCGAACCGGCCGAGCCCGACCGTGCCGGCTCCGTCCAACAGCGGGTGGCAGCGCCCGGTGACGCAGTCGACGAGGATGAGCCGGCGGACCCCTCGCGGGCCGTCCCGGAGCAGCAGCCGGTACCCGGTCGCGGTGTCGCCGTCGATGTCGCAGATGGCGAGCGCCTGGCCCGCGGCCAGGTGCTCGCGCCGCCCCGTTACGGGGTCGACAAGCAGGGCGTGGGTCATGCCCGACCGGACGGACTCGCAGATCGCGAGCGCGGTGCCGTCCGGTGTCCACCGGCCGAGCCCGGCGGCGCTCGCCGTACCGGCCTCCGAGCCGGTGGACGCATGGGGGCTTACGGCGGGATGCCAGCCGCCAGCGAGGCGACGCAGCCCACTGCCATCGGGACGGACGACCCGGACCTCGGTGTGCTCGCCGCCGCCGGGCGCCACCACGACAGCGATCCACCCGCCATCCGGCGACCAGAGCACCGACCGGACATGTCCGGCGCCGGTGTCCAGCGGCTGCTGCCTGCCGGTCGCGTCGCGCAACCATAGCCGCGGGGTGCCGTCCCGGTCGCTGACATAGGCGATCATGCCCGCGGGCCCCAGGCTCGGCGACGAACAGCTCGCCGCCGCCACCCAGTCATCCACAAGATCACCGGGGCCGGGACTGGCGCTGGCGCCGGTGCCGGCTACGTCGAACGGCCGTGGCTCGGCCGGGAACCAGTCCGTCATCATGCCACCCCCTGGGTCTGCAGCCACATCTCCAACAGCGCGGCCTGCCAGAGCGCGTTCGCGCCGAGAGTGGTCCGGTTGTCGTTCGGCGCGGCCAGCATGGCCTCGACCCACTCGGCGCGGAACAGGCCGCGGGCCTTGGCGACCGGGTCACTGAGCGATTCCCGGACCAGGTCCAGATAGGAACCGGACAGGTGCCGGATCGCCGGGACCGGGAAGTAGCCCTTGGGCCGGTCGATGACCTCAACCGGCATGATCGGCCGGCCGACCGCCTTGAGCACTCCCTTGCCGCCCGCGGCGAGTTTCAGCTTGGGCGGGCAGGCCGCCGCGAGCTCGACGAGCTCATGGTCGAGGAACGGGGTACGCGCCTCCAGACCGGCGGCCATGGTCATGTTGTCGACCCGCTTGACCGGATCTTCCACCAGCATGACCGTCGAGTCGATGCGCAGTGCCGCGTCCACAGCGGTCGACGCGCCGGGCTCGGCGAAGTGGGTGGCGACAAATGCCCGGCTGACATCGGTGTCAAGGAGGTAGTCCGGCTCGACCATGGCCTCGAGCGCGCCGTGCGGCCGGTCCGCGAACACCCGCAGATAGTCCTCGACCGCCTCGCCGCGTTCGACGCCAGCCAGCGGCGGGTACCAGGAGTAGCCGGCAAACACCTCGTCCGCGCCCTGCCCGGACTGGACGACCTTCAGATGGCGGGAGACCTCCTGCGACAGCAGCTGGAAGGCGACGCAGTCATGGCTGACCATCGGCTCGCTCATCGCCTCGACCGTCGACTCGATCGCGGGCAGCAGCCGGTTACCAGCGACCCGGATCTGGTGATGATCGGTACCGAAGTGGCTCGCGATGACGTCGGAGTAGCTGAACTCGTCCCCGGACTCGCCGCCGGCCGCCTCGAATCCGACGCTGAACGTCGCGAGGTTCTCCTGCCCGGCCTCCGCGAGCAGCGCCACGATCAGACTGGAGTCAAGCCCCCCGGACAGCAGCACCCCGACCCCGACGTCGGCGACCATGCGCCGGCGCACCGCGGTACGCAGCCGCTCACCGATCGCGTCCCGCCAGTCCGCCGCCGACCAGCCCTCGTACGCCGGGTCACGGGCGAAACTCGGATGCCAGTACAGCTCGTCGACGCTCGAGCCGTCCGCATCGATGATCCTCACGGTGGCCGCCGGCAGCTTGCGCACGGCGGCGAGGATCGTGCGCGGCGCCGGCACGACCGAGTGGAAGGACAGGTAGTGGTGCAACGCGACCAGATCGATATCGCCGCTGATCCCGCCGCTCGCGAGCAGCGCGGGCAACGTCGAGGCGAAGCGGACGCGGGTGGTGTCCGCCGTCACGTAGAGCGGCTTGATCCCCAGCCGGTCACGGCCGAGGACGAGCCGCCCGGTGTCGCGCTCGTGGATGGCAAAGGCGAACATCCCGACGAAGTGGTCCACACACCGGACACCCCAGCGGTGATAGGCCTTACCGATCACCTCGGTGTCGGAGGCCGAGAAGAAACGATAGCCCTGGGCGGCAAGCTCGCCGCGAAGTTCGCGGTAGTTGTAGATACAGCCGTTGAAGACGGTCGCGAGACCGAGCTCGCTGTCGATCATCGGTTGCGAACCGCGCTCCGACAGATCAATGATCTTCAGGCGGCGATGGCCGAACGCGACCGGCCCGGACGCCCACACGCCGCTGGCGTCCGGGCCGCGCGGCCGCATCCGGTCAGCCATCCTCGCCACCGCGTCCACATCGGCCGCGGCACCGTCGAACCGCAGTTCCCCGCTCAGACCGCACATGCTCGCTCCTGTCGGTCGTTTCATCGGTTTCGCGGTGGGCCAACGGTGGCGCGATCATCCGCCTGCCGTGCCACCGGCGGCCCAGGCCCCAGGCCCCAGATCCCAGGCCGCTCGACGGCGTGGCTACCACCATCGGCGCCCGGCGTTTCCAGAAGATGACGTCACCATTACGAACAGTAATAACCTGCCGCGGGCCTTAGCTCCGGCGGCGGCCACGTAGCGCGCCCAGCACCAGGGACGCCCTAATGCGGCAGCCAGGTGTCCTTGGAGCCGCCGCCGCGGGACGAGTTGACGATCAGGCTGCCAACCGGAGCGACCCTGGTCAGCGCGGCCGGCACGACCACCGCTTCCGCTCCGAGGTAGACAAAAGCCCGCAGGTCGACCGAGCATGGCTGGAGACGGCCATCATGCCAGGTCGGATGGGTCGACAGCCGCACCAGCTCCTGGCCGATCCAGCGGCGCGGATCAGCGATGATCCGCTGACGGGCGGCCGCGAGCTCAGCGGTGTCCGCCCGCGGACCGATCAGCACGCCGTCCCCGCCGTAGCCCTCAGCCGGCTTGATCACCAACTCGTCGAGATGATCGAGCACGTACGCACACTGCTCGGGATCACCGCAGACGTAGGTCGTGACGTCGTCGAGTACGGGCTGCTCACCCAGGTAGTATTTGATCAGGCGCGGTACGTAGGCGTAGAGCACCTTGTCATCGGCAACTCCGTTACCCGGCGCGTTCGCGAGGCTGAGCGTCCCCGCGCGCACCGCCGCGATCAGCGCTGGGCCGAGCGGCAGGCCATCGGCGGCCACGGCCGTGGCGAGTTCGTCCTCGTCGAAGCGCCGGTACAGCACGTCGACGCGGCGTCGGCGGCCCCGGTCGAGGCGGTGGACCACCGTGCCCGAGGCGCCGTCCCCGACGGTGAGGTCGGCCGGTTCGACAAGCGCGACCCCCATCTCCTCCGCCAACAGGGCGTGCTCGAAGTGGGCCGAGTTGTCCGACCCGTCGGTGAGCACCGCGATCGCCGGCTCCCCCGCCGCCCGGATGGGGGCCGCCGCGACAAGCGCCTCGTGCAGCAGCGCGGGCACACCGTCGAGCCCGGCAATCCCGCCTGGCGGGATCAGATCGGGCAGTATGGAACCGGTCAGCCGCCGGCCTTCGATGGCGTAGGCGACGCCGGAGGGCACCCGCAGGTTGTCCTCCAGGACGAACCAGTTCCCGTTGGCATCACGGACCAGGTCGATGCCGGTGACGGTGGCCCGGATAGCGTTCGCGGGCACGGCGAAGCCAGCGGCCCGCATACCGGGCGCGTTGTGTACCGCCCAGGCCGGGAGCACACCGTCGCCTACCGCGGCCTGCTCGCCATAGGCATCGTGCAGGAAGGCCTCAAGCGCCCTGACACGCTGCGCCAGGCCGGCCCGCAGCCGCGACCAGTCCGCTTCGTCGACGATGCGTGGCACCAGGTCGAAAGGGAATGGTCGCGCCGCGTCATCTCCGGCCACCCGGAACACCACCCCGCGCAGGACCTGCTCGACGCCACGGGCCTCAACAAGCTCGGCCAGCATCGCCGGCCCGAGGCGCTCCAGGGTCCGCATCACGGCCCGGTACGGAGCGCGGACCGCGCCGCCGGTGTCGACCACCTCGTCGTAACCGTCGGGGTGGTACCCGCTGAGCAGGCTGGCCTGACCCGCGGTGCCGGGCTGTACCGCCGTACCGGGGGCACGGCCCGGCACCTGCCCCGGCACCGCGAGCGGCGCGTCGCGCGTCTCAGCCAGGACAAGATCTACAACGTCGCTGAGCCGCCCGCGCCGGGCGAAGGCCCGCCGCTGCCGGGCCGCGGCACTGCCACGCCCGATCACCTGCTGGGCGAGATCGGTCACCAGCTCCCAGTCACCGGCATGCTCAAGCTCGTTCCGCACCTCATGGATGAGCCGCCACAAAAGATCATATGCCGGTACCGGAGCCGCCCCGGCCACATCGACCAGGTCGCCCTCGATCCCGGATCGCGCCGCCCGCCAGGTGGCCGCCCGCAGCAGCTCGGTACGCGGCGGCGGTGCCGGCACACCGATCCCGATCGCCAGGATCGCCCGGCGGACGAGCGCGCGGAACAGGCCCGCGATGAGAATGACGTTGTCGACGTCCGGGCATGCGTCGCAGATGCGCAGTTCGACCGTGGGCAGGTGGGCGGATGGGCGGACGTCGAAGTAGACCATGCCCGAATCGCTGATCACCCCCGATTTGATCAAATCGGCGACCAGCTGATCGTATTCGGCCGCGGTGCTGAACGAACCGGCGACGCCAGCGGTCGGCCACCGCTGCCAGACCAGGGTGCGTACGCTCGCATACCCGCTGTCAACGCCCTTCCAGTAGGGGGAGCTTGCCGACAGCGCCAGCAGCATCGGCAGCCACGGCGCGATCCAGGCGACCACCGCCATGGCGAGATCACGGTCCGCGACGTCCACATGCACCTGAGCGCCACAGATCAGCTGTTCCCTGGCCAGCAGCTGATAATCGGCGAGCATCTGTTCATAACGCGGGTCGCGACTGATCTCCAGCACGCCCGGATCGACCAGCGGGACAGTTCCCGCGGCCGCGGGACCGAGGCCGAGCGGCTCGGCGACCGAGGCGAGCTCACGCCGCAGGTCCAGCAGGTCGGCCCGCAGGTCAGCAAGATCGGTACAGGGACGGCTGTTGGTTTCGACCACGGACTTCAACAGCTCCGCGGCAAAGCGATCGGCCGGAAGGCGGTCAAGGATCGCGCTGGCCCGCGGTACGAGCTGGCGGGACGCGAGATCGAGGATGTGAAACTCCTCCTCGACGCCGACAGCCGCAATTCGGTCGTCGCTCATGGCTGACGACGCTACGGCCATTTGGCTACAGAAGCACGCCATAAGAGCGCCCGGCCGTTGAGAACGGGCACGTTTTCCGGCATTGCCGCGGACATGCCAGCGGGCGCGCCGAGCGCCGGGGTGGCCTGGCGAGGCCGCGGACGGCCGCCCGGCCAGCCCGAGGCGCGCTGACATCGCGGTAACTATCGGCACTTATCGATAATAATCAGCCACCAAACTCCGCCACTTCGCGGTCATCCTGCCACCCCTCGTGCACTTCAGTGACTTGTAATGTCACAATGCAACCTCGCCAGCACTTCTGGTGACATCGCCAACGCCAAGAGTATGATCTTCAAACGAAGGGTGCTGACGTGCGACCACGGGAATATGCCCCGTCCGCCCACAGCTGGATGTGTCTGGAGGGCCGATCATCATGGCGTTACTGAACGCGACCGACATCGCAACGGCCGGACCGGTCGCCATCTCCGCGTCCGCGAAGCCGGCGGACGCCGCCGGCCCGGGCGCGGCGATGATCAGCGAGAGCCGCATCGGCAGACAGGTACGCGTACCCAAGACCGCCGAGCTGGTCGCCGCGCATCTGCGGCGCCAGATAGTGCGCAACGAGCTGGTCGAGGGCGATGCGCTTCCCCCGGAAGCCGTGCTGATGGAACAGTTCGGCGTCTCCCGTCCCACGCTGCGCGAGGCGTTCCGGGTCTTGGAGTCCGAAGCGCTGATCAGCGTACGGCGCGGGGCGCATGGCGGGGCCCGCGTCCACACGCCCAATGGCGACGTGGCCGCCCGCTACGCGGCGCTGGTCCTGGAGCACCGCGGCACGACCCTCGCCGACATCCACCAGGCCAGAGCCCTCATTGAGCCACCCTGTGCCCGCCAGGTCGCCGAACGCCACACCGATGACGATCTTGTAGCGCTGCGGGCGGCCCTCGCCTCGGTCGAGGCCGCCGGCAACAGCCCCGGTCAGCTACAGGCCGCGAGCGCTGACTTCCGCCGCCTGCTGGTGGAGCTCGCCGGCAACCAGACCTTGATCGTCCTCGCCGGCATGCTGCGCCATATCGTCAGCCTGGTGGATGGCAGCGGCCTGATCCCCGGCAGCGGGCCGGCGGAGCCAGCCACCGACGGCGAGCGTCACCACCCGCACTACCAGCTGGTGACGCTGATAGAAGCGGGCGAAGCGAGCGCGGCCGAGGATCTGTGGCGTCGCCATCTGCTGGCGTCGGACCCCTTCGCCGGGCACGACCAGGCCACAGTCATCGACCTGTTGGGAGGGGTCCCGGCGCCGGGTAGGTAATGTCGATCAGGTGACCCGCGCCGAGACCGACTCGCTGGCCGAGGTCCTCAACCTCGACCGCATTGAAACCAACATCTTCCGCGGCTGGTCCTGGCACACCGCACCGACCAGGGTGTTCGGCGGCCATGTCGCGGCACAGGCACTGATCGCCGCTGGTCAGACCGTTGCCGCTGATCGCCCGGTGCATTCGCTGCACGCCTACTTCCTGCTACCGGGTGATCCCGCGGCGCCGATCATCTATGAGGTCGACCCGATTCGTGACGGGCGTTCCTTCACGACCCGGCGTGTGGTCGCCATCCAGCACGGCAAGGCCATCTTCAACATGTCCGCGTCGTTCCACCACACGGCGGAGGGTCTCGAACACCAGGCGGCGATGCCGGTGATGCCGCCGCTGCCGCCGCCCGGTGGCCCAGCCGCACCATCCGACGATGTGTTCTCCGACGGCCGGGGGGTCGAGCCGTTCTTCCGGCGCTACCTGGACGTCCTGCCCATCGCGAGCAGCGCGCCGGACGGCTCCGTCCAGCCGCCGGTCGTCTCCCATCTCGGGGATCCGCATGCGCCCCACCAGCGGCGATGGTTCCGCGCCCGCGGGCCGCTGCCCGACGACCCGCTCTACCACGCATGCGCGGTCACGTACGCCTCCGACCTCCATCTGATCACGACGACTGTGCTCCCGCACCGGACACCGGAAGGGCCGCGGATCTCGCTGGCGAGCCTGGACCACGCGATGTGGTTCCACCGCCCGTTCCGCGCGGACGAATGGCTGCTCTACATTCAGGACAGCCCGTCGGCGTACGGGGAACGCGGCTTCACCCGCGGGGAGATATACACCGCCGACGGCCGGCTTGTCGTTTCCGTCGCGCAGGAGGGACTGATGCGGCAGCGGCCCTGACGCGCCCTTCTTTTCCATCGTGTTCTCTGCGCATGCGCGTTTCCAGCGTTTCGCGTTTCTTCGTTCTCCGCGCTGCCGGCCGGCAGGACGGGCCGGCTCCCGACCAAAGGCTGGGCCGTTCAGTCGTCGGCGGCGCGGGCAGGGACCGGCTGCCGGACGGACCACGCGGCCGGCAGGGACAGCACCATCGTGAGCCCGCCGCCGGGGGTGTCGTCGGTACTCAGCGAACCTCCCATGGCCTCGGCCAGACCGCGGGACAATGCCAGGCCCAAGCCGACACCGGTGGTGTTGTCCCGGTCGCCGAGACGCTGGAAAGGCTGGAAGACCCGGTCGCGGTTCTCCGCCGGGATGCCTGGCCCGCGGTCGATAACGCGGATCTCGACCCGATCGTCGAGAGCACTCGCGGTGATGACTGGACGGGTCCCCGTGGGGGAGTACCGGAGCGCGTTCGAGACGAGGTTGACCAGCACACGCTCGACGAGGGCGGGGTCCGCGTGGATGTCGGGCAGCTCCTCGGGCATCTGGATCTCCACGTTCCGGGCGGGCGGGCCGAGTTCGTCGAGAGCGTGCGGGATGACGCCGTCGACACCGACCGGCCGGGGGAAGACACTGAGCGCGCCGGCCTGCAACCGGCTCATGTCGAGCAGGTTGTCGACGAGCCGGGTGAGCTTGTCCATGGACTCGTCGGCGGTCGCGAGCAGTTCCGCCTGTTCGTCCCGGGTCCAGGCGACGTCCCCGCCGCGCAGCCCGGTGATGGCGGCCTTGGCCGAGGCCAGCGGTGTGCGCAGATCATGGCTGACCGCGGCGAGCAGCGCCGTGCGTATCCGGTCGGTTTCGGCCAGAGGGCCGGCCTCGGCCGCGGCTTCGGTGAGGCGGCGCTGTTCGAGCGCGAGCGCGGCCTGGGCCGCGAATGCGGCGAGTATCCGGCGGTCCGCGGCGGGCAGCGGACGTCCACGCAGCACCAGCGCGAGGTTGTCCCCAATGGGGACGTCCACGTCACCGTCCTCGGGCCGGGTGCACGGGTCGGTCCCGATGCTGTGCACGACCCGCCATCCGCGCACGCTCCCGCCGTCACGGCCCGCGCCGGAGCGCTGCTCGGATCGTTCCAGCAGGGTGGCGGCCATCATGCC
Source organism: Protofrankia sp. Cj3 (assembly GCF_917627355.1). Taxonomy (NCBI): domain Bacteria; kingdom Bacillati; phylum Actinomycetota; class Actinomycetes; order Frankiales; family Frankiaceae; genus Protofrankia; species Protofrankia sp. Cj3. The sequence continues at coordinate 32,711 of NZ_CAKJTR010000034.1, forward strand.
GAACGTCTCGCGCGCCCGCGAGAGCAGGGCCGGCAGCGCGTCCTCGCCGCGCAGGACGCTGCCGGCGAGCACGGACAGCGTCGCGGCCTCGGCTGAGGCCCGCGCCGCCTGGGCGTACCGGCGCGCGGCAAGATCGACAACCCGGCTGACCATGATTCCCACAAGGATGAAGGCGACGAGCGCAAAGGCATTGTTGCGTTCCGCGATCGTCCAGTGGCGCAGCGGCGGGGTGAAGTAGTAGTTCAGCATCAGCGAGCTCGCGACCGCGGCGAGCAGCGCCGGCCAGAACCCACCGACCAGCGCGACGACCACCACGGCGAGCAGATAGGTGAGAGCGTCGGTGGTGAGGTTGAGCGAACCACGGGAGTTCGCCAGTACGACGGTGAGCAGCGGGAGCAGGCCGGCCACCAGCGCGGCCGCGATCAACCGGCGGCGCGGCGTCAGGCCGTGCGCGAACCGCGGCAACCGCCAGCCTCGACCGATCTCCTCGTGGGTGACCATGTGGACGTCGATCGATCCGGACAGCTTGGTCGTGGTGACGCCGATGCCCGGACTGAACATCTGCGCGAGCCAGCCACGCCGGCTGGCGCCGAGCACCAGCTGCGTCGCGTTCTCCGCGCGGGCGAAGTCGAGCAGCGCGGTCGGGACGTTCTCGCCGATGACGTGGTGATAACTGCCGCCAAGGCTTTCCACCAGCGCCCGCTGTCGCGCGAGGGCCTGTGGGTTCGCGCCGGTGAGACCGTCGGACCGGGCGACGTGCACGGCAAGCAGGTCGGAGCCCTTGCTGCGGTCAGCGATCCGGACGGCCCGGCGGATCAGGGTGTCCCCCTCGGGGCCACCGGTGAGCGCGACCACCACCCGTTCACGGGTTTCCCAGGTACCGGCGATGCCGTGCTCCGCGCGGTACCGGTCGAGCTGCTCGTCCACCTTGTCGGCTACCCACAGCAGTGCAATCTCACGTAACGCGGTCAGGTTGCCGATCCGGAAATAGTTCGACAGCGCCGCGTCGACCTTCTCCGGAGCGTAGATGTTGCCGTGCGCCATCCGCCGGCGAAGCGCCTCCGGAGCCATGTCGACCACCTCGACCTGGTCGGCCTCACGGACGACGTCATCGGGCACGGTCTCCCGCTGCGGCACCCCCGTGATCCTCTCGACCACGTCGTTGAGTGACTCCAGGTGCTGGACGTTGACATTGGAGATGACGTCGACACCGGCGTCAAGGAGCTCGCGGACGTCCTGCCAGCGCTTGGTGTTGCGGCTGCCGGGGACGTTCGTGTGGGCGAGCTCGTCGACGACGGCGACCGCGGGCTTGCGGGCGAGCACCGCGCCGAGGTCCATCTCGGTGAACACCGCGCCCCGATAGGAGATCTCCTTTCGCGGGACGACCTCCAGGCCTTCCAGCAGCGCGGCCGTCTTCGGCCGGCCGTGGGTCTCCACGAAGCCGACGACCACGTCGGTGCCCCGGTCGTGACGCCGGTGGGCCTCATCCAGCGCGGCGTAGGTCTTACCCACGCCAGGTGCCGCACCGAGGTAGACACGCAACGTTCCCCGAGTCACGGCACCCATCCTGCGCCATCCGCGCGTCCGCCGCGAGGCACACCGAACGCATACAGAAAGCAAACATTCGTTTACGACGAACAACAACAAAATCACAAAACAAGACATAAGGAACGGTCCACGAACACTCGCCACCCTCCGGAAGGGCAACCAGCGAACAGGGCAATGCGATGGAAGAGGCTAGTGATCTGCGCTATAGCGGGACTCAGACGACGAACGGACGATTACCGTAGCGGGCATGCCGCAAGCAGGACTTGCCTGGCAGACACTGCACGATGCCGGCGCGCTCGCACTGGTCGACACCGCGTCCCACCGGGCCGCCGCGGTTGCTCGACCATGTACGCCCGAGCTGGACATCGCGGATATCGTGGAGGCTGAACGCCTAGTCCAGGCCTGGGCGGACGCATCCACACGGCGTGCGGCGGAAGAAGCGCTGGCCGGCCGGCTCGCCGCCGACTCCACCCGGCTGCTGCGCTCGCTGAGCTGGCTGTTGGCGATGTGGGCGGTAACGCTGCACCTACGGACCGGTGAACAGCCACACACGGTCATCCGGTCGTTGACCTACCGCGGAGTGTGGCGCAGTGCCGAGGCACCTCATTGCGAAGGCGTCTGGGAATCACTGAGCCAGCGGGTCCGCGTCGGCGCGCTGGCCGCGCTGACCGGAGACAGCGACGCCGCGCACGCGTTCCGGCTGGCGATCTGCCAGCCTCCCGGTATCGCCGAGGTGCTGTTGCACCACGCGCTGTCCGTCATGGGCGACCTCGCCCGCAACATGCATGCCATCGGTATCGACCCCACCGACCTGGCCCGCACACTCGCCGCTTACACCACGGAGCCGCCCGCCATCCAGCCGGCTTCCTTCCGCCCGCTGGGCTGACCGGCCCGCCGCCATAAATAATCTTCTGTGGCCATGATGTGATCGGCGGAGGCAACTCGGACAGCGCGCCGCCGCCATGCGACAGTTGGATGTCCGATGTGGCGGCGACGGGGAGTGGTAAGTGACCCTGCGGAAACGGGAACCGAACACGAGACAGCCTCGGTCCGGACCTGCCAGCGCGTTGCCGGCGGTGGCCGGTTTCTCGACCAGGCCGGTCATGAGCAGGGCCGGGGACTGACGCCGACCGTGCCGTCCGACATGCCCTCCGCCGGCTCCGCACCCGCCGGCCTCACCAGCCTCACCGGTCTCACCGGTCTCGCCGGGCGGGCGGAGGCACCCGGTGTGCTCTCGGCCGGGCGTCACCTGCGCGCGCCGGAAATCGTCGAAGCGGCCGTCCTCGTCGACCTGGTGATCGCTATCTGCCTGGTCGCGCGCTTCCTTCCGCTCGGTTGGGTGCTGACGATCCCCGCGGCGGTCCCGGCGGCGGTGCTGGCCGCGCGCTGGCGGCTGCGCACGGCCAGCACGGCGATATTCACGGCCATGGCGGTGGCCGTTCTCCTCGGCGGCACCGGGTTCGCGATCACCATCACCTCCTGCATGATGAACGGCACCGTGCTCGGCACGGCCCACCGTCGGCGGTGGGGTCTCCTGCGCACGGCAGCGGTGACCGTCGGCACACTGTGGGTGCCGGTCGCGCTTGTCATGGACGCGCTGTTCGGCGTTCTCACCCAGCTGCGCGGGCTGCTGCTCGCCGAGATCATCAACAGTTGGGACGGCGCCCGGAGCAGCATCGCGCGGCTCGGGATCACACCGGACAACCCCGGGCTGGCGGCGGCGGACTGGGTTGTCCGGTGGGGCACGACGCACTGGTGGGCGCTGCTACCGATCACGCTGCTGGCGAACACGGCGGTGAACGTGCTCGCCGCCGGAGTGGTCATCCGGCCGGTACTGCGCCACCTCGCCGCCAGCGCACCATCCGCCCGGACCGACCAGCCGAACCCGCCGGGGTGGATACCCAGGCGCAGGATGGCGGGCAGTCCGCACCATCCGCGACCGCACGCACAGCCATGCCCACAGCCATGCCCACAGCCGCACTCGGGGCCACACTCGCGGCCACAGCCTGATACGCAGCCGCGGCCTCTTCCCGTGCGGCTCGAATCGGTGACGTACCGCTACCCGGGGGCCGCGCGGGACGCCGTCCACGATGTGTCGCTCACCATCCGGCCAGCGGAGTTCGTGGCGATCCTGGGCAGCAACGGGTCCGGGAAGTCCACGCTCGCCCGGATCATCGGTGGCTGGAGTCCCACCGACGGACAGGTGCTACGGCCCGGTGACTGCGCGCTCGGCCGGCCCGGCGGCACTTCCATGATTTTCCAGCGGCCGGAGTCGCAGGTACTGGGTGTGCGGGTCCGCGACGACATCGTGTGGGGCCTGCCGGAGGGTGGCCGGACGGTCGACGTCGAGGCTCTGCTGGCGAAGGTCGGGCTCGCCCAACTCGCCGACCACGAAACCGCGACGCTGTCCGGCGGGCAGCTACAGCGGCTGGCGGTCGCCGCGGCGCTCGCGCGGGCGCCACGGCTGCTCGTGTCCGACGAGTCCACCGCCATGGTGGACGCCGACGGCCGCCAGCAGCTCACCGAGCTGCTGGCGCGGCTTCCCGGCGAAGAGGGGGTCACGGTCGTGCACGTGACCCACCGCCGCGCCGAGGCGATGCGCGCACACCGCCGCATCACTCTCGACAGCGGCCGGATGACACCGGCGGACGGCGCGGCAGCCGGCCCGACCACCTGCGTGTCTGTCGATCCCCGCCCGGATCCGCGCCCGGATCCGCGCCCAGGCCCACCCGCAGGCCCGTGCCAGCACGCCGAGGCGTCACCGCTGGTCTGCCTCAACGGTGTCGGGCAGATCTACTCCCCTCGATCACCATGGGCGCACCGGGCGCTGACCGACGTGTCCTTCCAGCTCGGCATCGGTGAATCAATCGTGATCAACGGCCGTAACGGATCGGGGAAGTCGACGCTCGCGGCCGTCCTCGCCGGTCTGCTCAGCCCCTCCGAAGGCGATGCCCACATGTCCGGCCGACCGCTGACCGCCTGTCCCGGCGAGATCGGACTGGCCGTGCAGCACTCCCGGCTCCAGCTGCTGGCACCCACCGTAGGTGCTGATGTGCGTGCCGCCGCCGGGGTGAGCGCGGCCGCCGCCGACGACGCGCTGGCCGCCGTCGGCCTGGATCCCGCGGTGTTCCGGGACCGGCGGGTGGAGAACCTCTCCGGCGGCCAGCTGCGCCGCGCCGCGCTCGCCGGGCTGATCGCCCGCCAGCCCCGCCTGATGATCCTCGATGAGCCGCTGGCGGGGCTGGACATCCCGTCACGGCGAACCCTCATCAAGGTGCTCGCGGACCTTCGCGTCCGCACCGGCTTGACGTTGGTCGTGATATCCCACGACTTCGACGGCCTGGCCGATGTGATCGAGAGAACGATCGTCCTGGACGGGGGACGCCTGGTCCACGACGGGCCTTTCCGCGGTGACCGGCCGCAGCGCGTGCCGGCGGCTGCCCCGCCAGCCATCGCCCGCGCCGGCGGCGTCCGGACACTCCCCCGACCGCGCCATGCGGTGGTCACCGCCAGCGCACAGAGCGCGGCAGTCATCGATACCGGGAGTCCCCGCGCCACCCCGGCGCCGGTCGCCGTGGCGGCTGCGCACGCACGCCGGCCCGAGCCGCCCGAGCCGCCCGCACCCGCCGCGCCCCG
>NZ_CAKJTR010000035.1:0-2409 GCF_917627355.1 Protofrankia sp. Cj3
TGCCGAGCATCTGCAGAAAGGTGACCGACGAGGTCGCAAAAGCCACAAAGGTCACCGCGAGCAGGGCCGCGGCAGTGGTCACAATCCGTCCGGTGCGGGCAAGACCGGTCGCGACAGCCTCGGCGTTGTCGACCCCGCGATCGTGCTCCTCCTTGATGCGCGAGAGCAGGAACACCTCGTAGTCCATGGACAGGCCAAAGGCGGTGCAGAACAGCAGCACCGGCATGGACGTGTCCAGCGGCCCCGGAAGGAAGCCGAGCGCCCCGGCGAGATGGCCGTCCTGGAAGATCCAGACGGCGGCTCCGAGCACGGCGGTCAGCGACAGCACGTTGAGCACCAACGCCTTGATCGGCAGCACCACGCTTCCGGTGAACAAGAAGAGCAGCACAAATGTGGCGAGCGCGATCAGCCCGATGGCCAGCGGCAGCCGGTCCGCGATCGTCTGCTTGCCGTCGACGAGTACGGCCGACCGGCCGCCGACGAGCACCGACGTCCCCGCGGGCACGGCGGCTGCCCGGACGGCCCTGGCAATGTCCTGCCCTGCGCCGGAGGCGGGGTCGACCGCGGGGACCACCTCAAGGTAGGTGCGGGCGCCGACGGCGAACCGAGCGTCGGCGGGGCCAGCTGGCGCTGCCTGCCGGCCCGCGGCAAAGGTGCCGACCGCGCTGTTCACGCTGGCCACGTTCGGCAAGGCGGAAAGTTGACCTGCGTAGGTGGCCAATGCGGACCCGGCGGGGCTGGTTGAGCCCCCACCCGCCACGCCACCCGCCACGCCGGTCACGACGACGATCGTGGCCTCGGCGACGTCCGAGGAGAAGTCGGCCCGGATGATGTCACCGACCTGCCTGCTGGACGCGGTGTCACGCAGCACCCGGTCATCCGGCCTGCCGAACGATACATGCAGGAAGGGGCTCCCGAGCGCGACAAGCAGTGCGATGACGGGTACGCCGACGATCACCGGCCGGCGCATGACCGCGGCGGCGATGGCGCGCCAGACCCGCGATTCGGCCGCCTGCCCCGAGCCGGACCGTGCCCGACCGACCCTGAACGCATTGACCCGCGGGCCGAGCAGCATGAGCATCGCGGGCACGACCACGATCGCGCTCAGCACCGAGAAAACCGTAACCGCGATGCCGGTGTAGGCCATCGACTTGAGGAAGAAGGGCGGGAACACCAGCATCACGGCGAGGGCCACGGCAACGGTGGCGCCGCTGAACAGGATGGTCCGGCCGGCCGTGCGCATGGTGGTCGCAACGGCATCGGCACGTTCCGACCCCGCCGCGAGCTCTTCCCGGAACCGGCTCACCATCAGCAGGGTGTAGTCGATGCCGAGGCCCAGCCCCATAGCTGTGGTGAGGTTGACCGAAAAGATCGAGACATCGGTGACGCTACCAAGGACGAAAAGGATGGCAAACCCGCCGAAGATGCCGACCACGCCGACGACCAGCGGCAGCAGCGCGGCGACGGCGCTACCGAAGGCCAGGACCAGCAGCACCATCGTGATCGGGATGGCCACCGACTCAGCCACGGCGAGGTCCTTCGTGACCTGGCTGTTGATGTCCTTGTCGACGGTCGCCAAACCGCCGGGAACAACGGAAACCGGACCGCCGCCGGCCGCGGCCTTCTCGTAGCCGGTCACAAGATCCTTGGCGCGGTCCTTGTTGACGACCAGGGCCACAACGAGCGCATGTCGGCCGTCCTTCGACCGTAACGCAGTGTCTCCGCCGTCCCAGTAGGAGATCACCCGATCTACGCCCTGCTCAGCGCCGAGCTCACGGGCGACCTCCCTGCCGGCGGTTGTCACCGCAGGGTCGTCTACCGTTCCCGACCTGGCCGTGACGAGGAGGAGCAGGTTGGGTCTGCCACCGAAGTATCTGTTCACCGCCTGTGCCGCCCGGGTGGACTCCGACCGCGGATCGTCGAATCCCCCGGTCAGCAACTTCCCGAACGCCCCGGCACCGACCACCGCCATAGCGGCCACGACCAGCAGCGCCACCAATATGATCATCCTGGGATGGCGGGTGACAACCCGCGCGAGACGTGCGAACACCGGAGAACCCCCACAGAGTTGCCATCACCGTCGAGCACAGTGTCTACATATGCCCGATTGCCGACGGTTCCGGGTCCCCGGCCGGCAGGCCCGCGAATGCCCGCGAGCTCGCGCCGGCCGATGACCACGCCCACGGTTGACTCGACGTGACGGTTTTATACCGAACGCGTACCTATCGCCAGTGACCGGCGAGAACACGGGAGCGTGACTGACGACCGAGGTGCCGTCCGTCGGAAAACTCCATCTTCCGGACAGAAGCCCACCGCGAAGGTCATCCTGACAGAGTGTCGATACACCGATGGCGGTCACGCACGGGGGCGTCAGACGAGCACGGCGGGCGCTCCGCGCTCGTGGGCGGT
>NZ_CAKJTR010000035.1:2774-11901 GCF_917627355.1 Protofrankia sp. Cj3
ATCGCCCTCGCGGGCGCGGCTGTGCTCGTCCTGACCGGCTGCGGTACGACCGACGGCATCGGCTCGGGCCGTGCCGCGGGCACCTCGCCGAAGCCAGGCTCCGCGGCGGGCGCGGACACGACCGGGACCCTGCCGAACCTGGTCGGTAAGGGCCTCCAGTTCGCCCAGGACACCGCGCAGGCGGCTGGCTTCACCACGTTGACATCGCATGACGCGCTCGGCCGGGGCCGCGGCCAGTTCATCGACCGGGACTGGCAGATCTGCGACCAAACCCCCGCGGCAGGCAAGCATCCCGTCACCACCAAGGTCGACTTCGGCGTGGTCAAGCTCGACGAGTCCTGCCCAGCCGCGGGAACCGTGGACACCACCGTCCCGAGTATCGGCACGACCATGCCGAACCTCACCGGCCGCTCGCTGAAGGCCGTCATGCCGGCCTTCGGGCGGAACTCGAGTATCACGCTGCATGACGCCACCGGCGCACGCCGTGCGGTGGTGGTCGAGAGCAACTGGAAGATCTGCTCGACCTCCCCGGCCGCCGGTAGGCCCTACTCCCTCGGGACCCCGGCCACCCTCAACGTCGTCAAGGTCGAGGAAAGCTGCCCATGACGCCTGCCGATACGCGCGGGGCAGCCGCGCGGGGCTGGGCGGCGGCCGGCCACAAAGCAACAAGTGCCCACCGGAATACCGGCCGCCAGGTGAGACAGCGAGCGATCGGAAGTTCGCCCAGGGCCTGCCGGCACCGGATGGCGCCTTACGTCGTTGTCGTCGGCCCCGGTAGAACACCGCTACCGGGGCCGACGCCGCCTCGCGACGCATCCGCCTGGCATCGGGCACACCCCGACGGACCTCCCAGATCAGCTTCGCCAATCCGGCCAGAACCCTGGCTTCCGGCGGCCACCGCTAGGCTGCGCAGTCTCACGTAAAGCACGCGATTGAGGACGGCACGTGCCACACAGACTGGGTGACGGCGTTACGCTGAAGACGCTGATCGGCCACGGCGCCATGGGTGAGGTATCGTGTCGATGACGACTGGCAGCACGCCGCCGGGAACGGACCTCCCGGGCCCGGGAGGAGACCCGTCACCGCTGGCACCATCCGCCGGGGCGGAGCCTGCGTGGGATGCGGTACTCACCCCGTTGACCCCGCAGGACCCCCTTGAGATCAGCGGGTATCTGCTCCGGGCCCGGATCGGCGAGGGCGGCATGGGAGCGGTGTACCTCTCCTACACCCCTGGCGGCCGGCCGGTCGCACTCAAGATCGCCCGACCGGAGTTCGCCGCCGATCCCGCGTTCCGCCGCCGCTTCGCCACGGAGGTGGCGATCGCCCAACGGGTCCAGGGCCTGTACACCGCCCCGGTCATCGACTGCGACGCCAACGCCGCGCGGCCATGGCTGGCCACCGCCTACGTCGCCGCCCCCTCCCTCGCCGCCGTCGTCGCCCGCCAAGGCCCGCTGCCGGCGGAAACCGTCCTGGTGCTGATCGCCGGGGTCGCGGAGGCGCTGCAGTCCATCCACGCCGCCGGCGTGATCCACCGCGATCTCAAGCCGGGGAACGTCATCCTCGCCGCGGACGGCCCCCGCGTCATCGACTTCGGGATCTCGCGAGCGGTCGAGGCATCCTCCGCGGCGATCACCCAGACCGGGGTACGGATCGGCACGCCCGCGTTCATGTCCCCCGAGCAGGTGCGGGGAAAGCCCCTGGCCGCGGCCGGGGACGTCTTCTCCCTCGGCTCCACCGCCTACTACGCGATCATCGGCGAGTTACCGTTCGGCGCGGACGCCGCCGTCTTCCACCGCATCGAACACCAACAGCCCGACTGGGAGCGCTGCCCGGAGCAGGTCCGCGGGGTCCTGGAACAGTGCGTGGCGAAGGACCCGGCGGCCCGCCCCACCCCCGCGGCACTGATCGAGCTGTGCCGGGCCGCGTCCACCGACGAACGCCTACGCATCGGCGAAGGCTGGCTACCGGCCACCGTGACCGCGGAAATCACCCGGTACAGCATCACCCCGCCATCAGCGCACCCACCATCCCCGCCGCACCCGTACCCGCCGCAGCCGGCCCGGCCGGGGACGCCTCGGCCGGGGGTAGCACCCTCGCCATCCGCGCCGCCCGCACCAACACCGCCCGACCGTCCACGGCGCAATAGGACACCATGGCTCATCGGCGGGCTCAGCGCGGCGGCAGCGCTCGTGGTCGCGATCGTGCTTCTCACGGCCCTGAACAACACTCCGTCGGGCCAGCCGAACCGCGGTGGAGCCGCGACCGGATCGGGGGCCGGAAACACGTCCACCGGCAGTGAAACATCCACCACCGGCTCCGGCTTATCCTCGTCGAGCACGCCTTCGGCCGGTTCACCATCGAGCGCGCCCTCCTCGCCTGACTCGCCGACGGCCATCGTGCTGGCCCAAGAGCGGCTGCGTATGACCGACTCAGGTGACGGGGTCGACGTCGACGCGCTGCCGCTGACCGTCAACTTCGGTGGCTTGGGGGGGAGCTTCTATACGTACGCGGGACGCATCAGTGGTAATAGGCTCGCGCTGTGGTCCGCTGCTGGCGTACCAACAGCGGATGGATGCGCTTCCCAGCTGCGGACCCAACCGATGTCAGCGATCGACATCCACACCGGTCTGCGGTTCTGTGCGACAGGTAGAAGTTCCCGCCGTATCGCCGCAGGCGAAGTGGTGTCGTACGGCAACGGGGTCAGCCAGATCCAGGTGACCATCTGGGACATCCAGTTCAACGGCTGACAGCCCTAACTGTGGGTGCCGGAGTCGGCCTTAGCGGTGGAGTCGGCCGGAGCCGTAGCCTTGGCGGTGGGGGGCGGCCCGGAATCCGGGTCGGCGTAGGCCGCCACCGGTGGACAGGTGCAGAGCAGGTTGCGGTCGCCATAGGCACCGTCGATACGGCGTACCGGCGGCCAGTACTTCGCGGTGCGCAGCGAGGCGACCGGATAGGCCGCGACACTGCGTGGATACGGCCGCGGCCAGTCGTCGGCGACCAGCATGGACGCGGTGTGCGGGGCGTTACGCAGGGGGTTGTCGTACACCGGCCAGGTGCCCTTGCCGACCTGGTCGGCCTCCCGCCGGATCGCGATCATCGCATCGCAGAACCGGTCAATCTCGGCGAGGTCCTCGCTCTCGGTCGGCTCGACCATCAGCGTCCCGGGAACCGGGAACGACATCGTCGGCGCGTGGAAACCGTAGTCGATGAGTCGCTTGGCCACATCCTCCACGGTCACCCCGGTCCGCTTCGTCAACGGGCGCAGATCGAGGATGCACTCGTGCGCCACCAGCCCGTCCCGCCCGGCGTAGAGAATGGGAAAGCAGGACGACAGGCGGTGAGCGATGTGGTTGGCGTTGAGGACCGCCACGGACGTGGCCTGGCGCAGGCCGTCCGCGCCCATCAGGCGGATGTACGCCCAGGGGATCATCAGGATGCCCGCCGACCCCCACGGCGCGCCGCTGACCGGCCCGATACCGGTCAGCGGGCCGGCCTCCGGCCGCATCGGATGGTTGGGCAGGTAGGGCGCGAGCCGCTCGACCACCGCCACCGGGCCGACGCCCGGGCCACCGCCACCGTGCGGGACGCAGAACGTCTTGTGCAGGTTCAGGTGGCTCACGTCCGCGCCGAACATGCCGGGCTTGGCGAGCCCCACCAGGGCGTTCAGGTTCGCGCCGTCCACGTAGACCAGGCCGCCGCAGGAGTGCACCAGGTCACATGCCCGCCCGATCCCCTCCTCGTAGACGCCGTGTGTCGACGGGTAGGTCACCATGAGCGCGGCGAGCCGCTCGGAGTGCGCGGAGGCCTTGGCGGCCAGATCGGCCAGATCGACGTTGCCGTCGGTGTCGCAGGCCACCACGACGACACGCATCCCGGCCATGGCCGCGCTGGCCGCGTTCGTCCCGTGCGCGGAGGACGGAATCAGGCAGACGTCGCGAGCCGGCACACCTGGCGGGTTGTGGTCGTGATGGTAGGCGCGGATCGCCAGCAGCCCGGCGAGCTCCCCCTGACTACCCGCGTTCGGCTGGAGCGACACGGCCGCGTACCCGGTGATGGCGGTGAGCCACTCGGTGAGGTCAGCGATCAGCTCCAGATAACCGGCGGCCTGGTCGAGCGGGGCGAACGGGTGGATGTCGGCAAAGTCCGGCCAGGTCACCGCCGCCATCTCGGTTGTCGCGTTGAGCTTCATCGTGCAGGACCCAAGCGGGATCATGCCACGGTCCAGCGCGAGGTCCTTGTCCGCGAGCTGGCGTATGTAGCGCAGCATCGCCGTTTCGGAACGGTGCTCGTTGAACACCGGATGGCTCAGATAGCCGCTGGTACGCGACAGCTCCGCCGGAATCGCCTGGTCGCCACCGCGAGCGCTGCTGGTGCTGGTGCTGGTCCTGATGCCGGTGGCAGTGGCGCCGGCAGCGCTGTCAGCGCCGGCAGGCTTCGATCCGGATAGCATCACACGATCGGCTGTGGCCGCGGCGTCCGGACCCGGCATCGTGGGATTCGCGGGCAGCGGCAGCGCCGGGACACCGAACGCCGCCCACACGGCGTGTAGGTCCGCGTCCAGTGTCGTCTCGTTGCAGGAAACACCGACGTGGTCGGCGTCGACCAGCCGCAGGTTCAGCCCACCGGTGAGCGCCGCGTCGACGACCTGCGCGGCCCGCGACGGCACGAACGCGAGCACGGTGTCGAAGAAGTAGTCGTGGACGATCTGGACGCCGCCGGCGCGGAGCCCGGTGGCCAGGCGTACCGCGTGGTCGTGCACCCGTTCGGCGATCGCGGTCAGGCCGTCCGGACCGTGGTGAACGGCATACATCGACGCCACCACCGCCGGCAGCACCTGTGCCGTGCAGATGTTGCTGGTCGCCTTCTCCCGCCGGATGTGCTGCTCCCGGGTCTGTAGCGTGAGCCGGTAAGCACGATGGCCGTCCGTGTCCACCGACACACCGACCAGCCGGCCTGGCAACAAGCGCTCCAGGCCCGCCCGGACGGCGATGAAACCAGCATGCGGACCGCCGAAGCTCATGCCCATACCAAACCGCTGCGTGCTGCCGACCGCGATGTCCGCGCCGAGCTCGCCCGGTGGCGTGAGCAGGGTCAGCGCCAGCGGATCGACCGCGACCGTGACGATGATCCCGCGGTCTCGTGCCTGCTCGAGCACGGTTCGCGGATCTCGCACCGCGCCCTCGGCGCCCGGGTAGGCAAGCAGGACGCCGAACGCGGACTCGGCCAGCTGCTCGGGCAGGACGGTTGACAGGTCCGCGACCACCACGTCGATGCCGAGAGCTTCGGCGCGGGTACGGACCACCGCGATCGTCTGCGGCAGCGTGTCCTCGTCCACGATGAACCGTGGGCCGAGCCCCTTGGCAGCCCGGCGGGCGAGCTGCATGGCTTCGGCCGCGGCCGTCGACTCGTCCAGCAGCGAGGCCCCCGCGACGGCCAGGCCCGTCAGATCAGTGATCATCGTCTGGAAGTTCAGCAACGCCTCCAGCCGTCCCTGGGAGATCTCCGGCTGGTACGGCGTGTACGCGGTATACCAGGCCGGGTTCTCCAGCACGTTGCGCTGGATCACCCCGGGCAGCACCGACGGATGGTACCCAAGGCCGATCATCGATGGCACTCGGCGGTTACGGCTACCCAGCCGCCGCAGCTCCGCGAGCACCTCCGGCTCGCTCGCCGGGGGCGGCAGGTCAAGCCCGCTGTCGCGAATCACCTCCGGCACGGCAGCCGTGGTCAACGCCTCCAGGCTGGGGTAACCGAGCTCCGCCAGCATCGTTTGGCGCTGATCGGCATCCGGACCGATATGGCGGTCCACGAATGTGATCGTCTCGCCGCCGGCCGGCCCGGCCGGATTCGCGGCGGGCCGCGCCGTCCGCGCCGCTACCGGCTCGGGCAACACCGGCTCCGGCGCCAGGGAGACAGACGACGGGATGGCTGATCCCGCCACGGTGGCCGGCAGCTTGCTGAGCGTCCCATCACCGACACGCTCCGGACCGCCACGATGGCCGGTGCGGCCGCGGCCAGCACCGCCGCTGTGGTTGCCGCCGGCCGCGCCACCGGGCGTACCGCGGTCAGCGCCACGGCCCGCACCGTTACGTGCCGGGGACGGACCACCTGCGGATGAGGGAGAGTTCGTGTGCACTGTCGAAACGCTCCAGAGGTCGGGCAATCCGGCGGACCCGCCGGTCGCGGCTGGCCTCCCCCCTCTGTACATCTGCCTGAGAGTTTCACCTGCCGCGGTCGGTCCGTGGACCGGTGCGGCTGGCTTTCACCGTCGGCGGGAGGCCTGTCGGCATCCACTTTCCAGAGCTGCCTGGCCCGGCGGTCGCCTCAGCCTGAGAGTTTGTGGGGAGATCTTGCTCCTTCGGCGCCACGGGCACGGACTGGCGTGCCGTGGGCTCTCCCGCACGGGTGTGAGCGGCGTCGATATACGGTTATGTGACCATTCTGTAGTTAGAGCGACCGGCAATAGGGGATGCGGTGTCGCGGGGCTGGGGCACGCATCTCGCCGCATCGCTCCCCGTCCGTCGCTCCCCGTCCATCGTTGCGCGATGCACGGGTACCCCGGTTCGTCAGTCACCACCCAGCACCAGGGTGACTCCCTCCGCCGCCTTGCGCCGCACGCACCCCAACCCCACTCCTTGATCCACACCCCCATTACCGGGCGCTCTTAGTCGATAGTCGATCGGTTAGGCAGCCAGCCCGATCCTAGGGTTTCCAGCGGCCCGCCGCCAATGTCAGTCGTGACAATCCATAAAAAATAGTACATATTTTGCACTTCAATGACTTGAGTAAGAGGATCTGACAGTCGGGCATTCGATCTGACAGCGGCGTCCGGGTGGATGGATCACGAGGTAACGGAGGGATGCACCCTGTGTTGGGCGTCGGCCGACGACAACGACCGGCGGCGCCGCCTGGGCGGCGCGAGCCGGACATTTTACCTGGCGGAACCGCGGTTCAGCTCCGCTACGGTCGGGATGAGGTCACCGATAGTGGCGTAGTCGACCGCGACAAACGTCGGCAACCGCCCATGCGCACGCTGGCACGCCCCTATCTGATCAAGCAGGGATGCCCGGCGGTTCACCACCGCCGCGTCAGCCCGGCTGCTCGCGGTCCGGGTAATCCAGTGATTGATGAGAATGATCGCCGGTTTCCGCTCGCCGCGCCCGAAGGAGCAGGTGAAACCGTCGGGCGCGGAGACGTCGAACGGCGTGTCGGCCGCATATCGGAAAAACCGCCGATAAAAGGAGCCCGGGACATCAGCGCTCTCGGCGAACACGACCAGTCGGCGATTCTTCTCGACCATCGAGCCCAGTGACGGCCAAGCACCGCCAGGATCCTTGGGCGGGGTCAACACGTACCGGCTGAGCCCCGCCGCGCTGAAAGCGGCCATCACCTCGGCCGCGGGCGCTCCATCCTGGATGATTAACGTGACGACCTCGGTCGGATTCGCGCTGAGCCAGCCGCGGATTCGGGCCAGCTCCGTATCCAGGCTCAGCGCCCCGAGCTGGCAGACGTCGTGGCAGAGCCACAGCCCCGCGCGCTGGGACCGGGCGCCGCGCGTGAGCGGTTCGACAGCGGCACGCTGGTCCGGTGGAAGCGCGCTGAGGAAGGTCTCCACCTCGTCAGGCAGCGTCCAGTGGTGGACGTCGATCAGCAAGGCCCGGACGCCCGAGTTCAGCTGACCGATCAGATCGGGATCCTGGGCCGCCCCGAGGAAGCGCGCGTCGCTGGAGGCCATGGCGTTGTGCGTCGCGGGGTACACCACATCGGTGTAACGACGGCCGCAGAGCAGATCCGAACCGTTACAGATCCGCGCCGCCGGGGCGACCGGCAGCGGCAGCACGATCCAGCACACGGAAGTGATCGCCGCCGAGGCCGCCACCAGCGTCTCCCAGTGTCGCCGCCGCGCGGTCGACCGAACGAGCGCGGTCACCACAGCCATGACCATCGTGCTGCCGGCAGCCGCCACCAGCGGAATGATCGCGAATTCCAGCCAGCGGCGCTGGGCCTGGCCAGCCAGCCCCGCCCAGATATCGCCGAGCATCGCCCGGACACTCACCGGGAGCGATGACGAGGGGCCGGTCAGCGCGGCGAACGGGTCGCCGAGCAGGCCCGGGAGCGCACCACCGGCCGCTGCCGCGATGATCCCGGCTACGGCGAGCGCGGCGGCGACCAGCCGCGGGCCACGACCACCCTGCCGGCGAACGGCGACAAAGCCGGCCATGAGCACCGCCAGGCCCAGGCCCGCACACGCGCCGGCGGCAAGCAGCACACCGGCCGAGCCAAGGCTGTGCACGGCGTGTGCCGCGGACATACCCGGTGAGGCGGGCAGCCCCGCGAGCGCCGGCCCGAGATCGAGCACCGTGCCGCCACCGACCCGGCGGCGCAGGTTCGCGATGGCCGCCTCATCCCCCTGGAAGAGCAGCGGGCCCGCGACCACCAGCGCCGAGGTCAGGTCGCCGGCCCGCATCAACGTCACCAGCTGCTCGTGCGCGGCCCGGCGCTCCAGGCCGTCCAGTCCGGGTGCCCGGTCAAGAATGACGTCGGCAACGTGATCGGCCTGCTGCGGCGAGAGCCGGACCGCCCCGATCGACGGCACACCAGCCGGTGGGCGCCCCATCGACAGCTGGTCAAGCGCATCAAGGAGACCAACGGTGAACCTGCTCACGTCGTCCACCGGGTACGTCGTGGCACCGGCCACCTCACCGGCCAGATAGGTGCTGGCGAGCTGGGAGATGCTGGTCAACACCGGCCGCAGGTCGATGCGCAGGTAGAGCGTGTCGGCATCGCCGCTCAGATAGCCCGCGGTCCGCTCGGCGAGGCTGGCGGCCACCCCCTGCAACGACGATGGCGGGACGACGACCCGCAGATTCGCGGTCAGCAGCGACTGGTCCACCGGGAGACCGGCGAAGAGCTGGCCGGAGACCTCGACGACCCGCGGGTCGGGCAGGACTTCGGTATAGAAGCGCTCGTACACGTGAGCGTCGGCGAGTACCCGCTCGTAGTAACCGGGCTGCTGCACGGTGCTGTGAACGGTGAGCAGGGCAACCGTAGCCAGCCAGCACAGCGCGGTGACCACGATGACGACCGCCCGCAATGGCCGGTCCCACCGAGAACGCGGGCCGGTGTG
>NZ_CAKJTR010000035.1:12269-22274 GCF_917627355.1 Protofrankia sp. Cj3
CCCCGGGCCGTCGCGCTGGCGCCGTCCACGGTCCCGCAGGCCGATGGCCGCTCCGGAGCCGGGCCGCACGCGGCCGAGGGGACGCGAGTGTCACCCACCACGCCCTCCCGCCCGTCGGCTCGCCGCGCCGCTCCGCCCACCTCGATCTGATCACCCCGCTCCCCGGCCAGCGGCCCCACCAGCGCCACCGGGCAGTCCGGACGTGTCTTCCATGGTGCGTGATAGAGCGGTCCACCGCGGTCCAACCAAGGCGAAGGTGACGCGCGCGCACCGCCGGGGCGACCGGGGACGCACGCCAGCGCGCCGCTTCGGAGTCCAGGTCACAACAACCCGGCGGACATCCGGTTGACGACTCCTGAACGATCATGAGATCGCGTCTCTGCCGGTTAGTCTGCGCTGGATATGGTTGCGGATCGTACCGGTGCCCCGAGCACCGTCCCCGGTACGGCGGGGCAGGCGGACCTGTCCGGACGCCGCCGGGCCCGGCTGGCCGTCGTCGGCCGGCTCCTGCGCGGGCGGCTGCGCCTCGGCGGCGTGGTGCTGCGCGGGATGAAACCGACGCCACGGCGGCTGCTGCGGGTCATCCGGTCGGCCGTCGCGAGCGGGCTGGCGCTCGCCCTGGCGTTCGCCTTCCTGCCCGGCATCGAGGTGGACAGCCTCGCTGGGCTGATCCGTCTGGTTGCCATTCTCGCGGTCGTCGGCGCGGTGCTGCGGCCCATCCTCGTTGCGCTGGCGGTCGCCCTGGGCGGGATCGCGGTGCTGCTCATCGGCCTGTTCGCGCAGACACTCGTGATCTACGTGGCGCTGCGCATCGAACCGGACGTCGCCTTTCACGGCTTCGGCGCGGCCATCGGCGTCGCCTGGACCACCGCGGTGATCGCCGCGATGGTCGGCTGGCTGGCCGACGCGGGCAGCGACGAGACGTTCATCGGTGAGATCATGCGCCAGGTTGCCCGGTACGGCGGCGGTGGCATCCCGTTCGACGGCCCGGGGGTCGTCATCGTGCAGATCGACGGCCTGTCCGCGCCGCTGCTGCGATGGGCCGTCACCGCCGGGAACCTGCCGACGCTGAGCCGCTGGGTGCGCTCGGGGTCGCACCGGTTCGTCGAGTGGCACACCGGGATGCCCTCGACAACCCCAACCAGCCAGGCCGGCATCCTGCACGGCGCGTCCCGTCACATCCCTGCCTTCCGCTGGTACGAAAAGAACACCGGACGACTGATCGTCACCAACCGGCCGCGCGACGCCGCTGAGCTCGAACGCGGCTTCAGCAACGGACGCGGGCTGCTTGCTGACGGCGGAGTGAGCATCAGCAACGTCTTCTCCGGGGACGCCCCGCACAGTCTGCTCACCGTCAGTCAGGCTGGGCTACCGGGACGGCGTGCCCGCGGGTACGCGTCGTTCGCGGCCAGCCCACAGGGATTCGCTCGATCGCTGGTCCTCACCGTCGGCGAAATGATTAAAGAGGTGCACCAGGCCCGCAAGCAGCGCCGGGACAGGATCTTCCCCCGCGTCCGGCGCGGTGGCTCGTACATCGCGCTGCGGGGGCTGACCAACGTCCTGCTGCGTGATCTCAACGTCACCTTCATCGCCGAACAGATGGCCCGTGGCGCGCCCGTGGTGTTCTGCGACTTCGTCGACTATGACGAGGTGGCCCACCATGCCGGGCCGAATCGGCGGGAGTCTCTGCAGACCCTGGAGGGCATCGACCGGGTGCTGGCAACGCTGGAGCGAGTCGCGGCGAACGTGGGACGCCCGTACATGTTCGTCGCTCTTTCCGATCACGGCCAGAGCCAGGGCGCGACGTTCCGCCAGCGCTATGGACGCTCCTTCCCCGACACCGTCCGCGACCTGTTGACCCCGGGCGCCGCCGCGACCGCCGCGACCGGCACCGCCGAGGACTGGGGCCCGGTGAACACGCTGCTCACCGAGGTTACCGGCGGTGACACCGGTGACGGGCCAAGCCGGCGCATACTCCGGCGCCGCATCGACGACGGCCAGGTGACGTTTGGCCCGTCCAGGCTCGAGGTCACGCTTGACCCGAAACGCCCAGATCTCGTCGTCGTCGCGTCCGGGAACCTGGCCATGGTCTACCTGCCGCAGGTGGCCGGCCGCGCCGATCTCGACCACCTGGAGTTCCTGCACCCGGCACTCGTACGGGGCCTGGTCAACCATCCCGGCGTCGGGTTCGTGGTCGTCCGTTGCCATGGGCATGGTCCGGTCGCCTTCGGTGCCCACGGGCGCGTCTTCCTGGACACCGGCGTGGTCGAGGGGGCCAGCCCCCTGCTCGGGTACGGCTCGCGGGCCGCGGCGGACCTGCTGCGCCACCAGCGGATGGACCATGTCGGTGACATCGTCGTGGTGAGCCGGGTGGACCCGGGAACCCGCGAGGTCGCCGCCTTCGAGGAGCTGGTCGGCTGTCACGGCGGGATCGGCGGGGACCAGACCCGCGCGGTGCTCCTGTACCCGGCGGCCTGGCCCGCCCCGGGCGGTCCGATCGAGGGGCCGGACGCGATCCACCGCCAGCTCATCCAGTGGCTGGAGCAGCTCGGGCTGCGCCGGGACCCCTTCCCGGCAGCCCGCACCGCCGAAAACGATCAGTCCTTGTCGGCGGAAGCAACCGGGAACGCGTCGTCCTGACCGGTGCTGTCCTGACCCGCGTCGTCCTGACCGGTGCCGGCCGGCGCCGCGCCGGTGCGGGTGCCGCCTGGCACGGTTACCGCCACCCCGTGTGCGGGTAGCCGCACCTCGGCGGGCACCTGAGCGGCATCGGCCAGGCGGGCGAACTCGCGTCCGGGCTCGTGAAAACGATCGGGCCGGACGCGGTCGAAGCCTATCGGCCAGAGCGTCCCGTAGTGGATGGGCACGGCCATCGCCGGGACCGGCTGGCCCGCCGGTATCACCCGCCGCAC
This sequence comes from Protofrankia sp. Cj3, assembly GCF_917627355.1. NCBI lineage: Bacteria > Bacillati > Actinomycetota > Actinomycetes > Frankiales > Frankiaceae > Protofrankia > Protofrankia sp. Cj3. Next base: position 15,182 of record NZ_CAKJTR010000035.1, read on the forward strand.
CGCCTCCACCGCGCCGGCCGGGTCGATGTGCCCGGGGCCGAGGCTGGGTCCCCACCCGCCGACCGGGACGAGAGCGAGATCGATGCCGAGCGGGGCAAGATCGGCCATCGCGTCGTGCAGGGCGGTGTCCCCGGCGAACCAGGCTGTGGCGGTACCAGTGATCACAAAGCCGAGGGCCGGGCCGCGGTGACGCGACCACGGGCCGCGGGATCCGTCGTGGCGGGCGGGGACAGCCAGCACGTCCAGACCGCCGCCGCCGTCCGGCGCCGGGATCCGGGCCTGGTCCCCCGGCACCATCTCCACGCAGCGTTCCGCAAGCGCCGGATGCCGGTGGCGCAGCAGGGCCGCGGCGCCGCGCGGGACCAGGATCGGCACAGCCGGCGGCAGCAACCGCAACGAGGGGATGTCAAGGTGATCGGCGTGCAGGTGAGAGACGACCGCCGCGTCGACCTGCGCTGCCTGGGCCGCGGGACGCGCGCCAGCACGCCGGCGCAGGTGCGCGACCCGCATCCCGAGGACGGGATCGGTGAGCAGCCGAGTGCCGGCGTCTTGGATCCCAACCGTGCTGTGCCCCCACCACGTGACATCCACCCCGCCAGTGTGCCGCCCGCCCAGCCGCTCCCGGCCCGCGGGCAGTCGCCACGTGGGCGATGGTCGCCATATCCACTCGCGCCATGTGATCCGTCACATCGTGTGATTCATCACGTCATGCGATCCATCACGTCATGTGATCCGTCACGCACTGTTGAGCATTTCGCGTATGTTTGCCCAGGACACCCGCTGACGCGGCTCGCCAAGAACGCCATACACACAATGTCAATACGAAGGGTAACCAAATAGCTTCATTACCGCACGCACCCGGTGCGACAGCTGCCCGCGCCAACTTCACGAGTATCCGAATCCGGGATGATGGGCCGGTGCGTGAACATGGATCAGACATAGGACAGCCCACCGTCGGGTCACCATGAGCCCTGCTGTCCGAGTCCGGGCTGCCCGCGCAATGGAGGGCCGCGCCATCGGTCGCGCCCGCCCCCAGGCCGACGGCCCTCTCCCGGCGATCCCCGAGACAGCTATCAGCGAGATACCGTATTCGGCCCAAGCACTACAATTTGGTTACCTTCGGTAACAAAACGCGTATGGCGGCCTCGATATCCGACAGCATGGATGCATGATGTCACTAAGGGTACCGATGTGGCTACGGCGTGGAGCCTCTGCGATAGTGCTCCTACTAGTGATCGAATACGCGCTGTTGCCGCAGCTCGCGGGTGCCCGGAAAGCTCTGGAAACACTGTCCGGAGTTGAGGCGGCCTATCTCGTTGTCGGCCTGTTGTTAGAGGCCGCCTCCCTGCTTGCGTATGCGATGCTCACTCGCAGCGTGCTTGCCCGCGAAGACCGGCCGTCACTGTGGACGCTGACGCGCATCGATCTCACGTCGCTCGGCGTCAGCCATATGCTACCTGGAGGCGCCGCCACCGCGAGCGCACTTCGCTACCGCCTGCAACGCAGTGCCGGAATTGGCGCGTCCGAAGCGGTGTCCGCCGCGGCGATTCAGGGCGCCGGCTCAGCGGTTGTCCTGAACGTGATGCTGTGGATCGGCCTCCTGATCTCGATTCCCACCCGGGGCGCCAACCCGATCTACGGAACAGCGGCCGTGGTGGGGACACTGGTGATCGGCGCGGTGTTCATCGGGGTGGTGCTGCTCACCCGTGGGAGCGAACGGACCGTCCGCATCGTCCGCGCCATCGCCCGCCGCCTGCCAGGGGTGTCACCGAGCGGCGCCGAAAATCTTGTCCGCACCCTCGCCGATCGCCTTCGAGTCCTCGGCAAGGACCGGCCCCTGCTCATCAGGGCGACACTGTGGGCGGCCGCGAACTGGTTACTTGACGCCGCTTCTCTGTGGGTGTTTCTGTATGCCTACGGTCACGCAACGGCGCTGGACGGTCTTCTGATCGCCTATGGGCTCGCCAACGTGCTGGCAGCTATCCCCATCACACCGGGTGGGCTCGGGATCATCGAAGGAGTACTCGTACCGACGCTCGTGGGTTTCAGCACGACCCGGGCCATCGCCCTGCTGGGGGTGGTGACCTGGCGGCTGGCGAACTTCTGGCTGCCCATCCCGGCCTCGGCTCTCGCCTACCTGTCACTGCGGACCGGGCCGCTGCTGCACCGCCGCCTACCAGCCCAGCGTCCATGGACGAACCCAAACAGGATCAACGAGGAAACGCTCTCCGAGGCGGACCGCGTTCGTCGCCCGACCCTGAAATGCGACTGACAGGAATTGAATCATCACTTATAGTGAAGTGATGGTGGCTTCCAGATGTCGCCGCCAGGACCACGCGCCGAAGGAGGCCGACCATGGCACTGACCTGGCCCATGCAGAAGAACGGCAAAATAGGCGAAGCGGTACGTACCGTACAGTACCTTCTTCGCGCGCACGGATACACCGTCGCCATCGACGGGAACTTCGGGCCGCGGACCGAGACGGCGGTTCGCGAGTTCCAGTCGTTGCGGGGGCTCACGACTGACGGCGCCGTAGGCGACCAGACCTGGCCATCGCTCATCATCACTGTCCGCGAGGGCGACCGAAGCGAAAAGGGCGACGCGGTGCGCGCCGTTCAGGACCAGGCGAACTTCCGCACCGGGGATCCCGCGCACCCCTTCCCCGTGGACGGGATCTTCGGCCCGCTGACCGACGCCTGGGTACGAGGGTTCCAACGCAGTGTCGGGAGCGATGTCGACGGCATCGTCGGAGCCGTCACCTGGAACCACCTGGTCAAGGAAGAACTCAACATCTGACCGGCAACGCTCGCGGCACCGGCGGCACCAGGGGACGCGGCATCGCCCACCACAGAACGCCTCCTCCCGCAGCCTCGCGATCCATCCACCTGGACATCACCCGTCACCGAGATGGTGTGATGAGTGGGATTTTCCGGGGAAGGGGCTCGTGCTGTGCGGAAACTTGGCTCTGGCTATGTGCTGCATGAACCAATCGGCCGGGGCGCGTTCGGCCAGGTCTGGCGGGGATCCACGGTGGGCGGCGATCGTCAGGTGGCGGTGAAGGTCCTGCGCGCGGAACTCGCGGACGACCCCGAGGTGGTCGCCAGGTTCGTCCAGGAACGATCCGCGCTGCTCGGGTTCAACAGTCCGCATCTCGTCACTGTCCGCGACCTGGTGGTCGAGGGTGACACCCTCGCGATCGTGATGGACCTCGTCAACGGCGTGGACCTCAGGGTCTATCTCCGGGACCGGGGAAAGCTCAGCGTCCCGGTGGCAGTCGCGCTGACCTGTCAGGTGCTGCGCGCGCTGACGGTTGTGCACGCGGCCGGCGTCGTCCATCGTGATCTCAAGCCCGCGAACGTCCTCATCGACGTCACCGACCCAGCTGATCCACAAGCGCGGCTCACCGACTTCGGCGTGGCCAGGCTCGCCCACGGCCGGTCGCTGACCCGCCTCACCGGCGCGATCGGGACACCGCTCTACATGGCACCGGAACTGGCACAGCGCGAGCACGCGCAACCGGCCGCCGACGTCTACAGCGCGGGAGTCATGCTTTACGAGCTCCTGGCCGGTGATCCGCCGTTCTCCGGGCCGCACCCGATCGCGTTACTGCGTGCCCACATGGAGGACGCGCCCACGCCCATTGCCGACATCCCGCCGGCACTGTGGAACATGATCTCTTGGATGCTCGCGAAGGACCCGGCGGCCCGTCCCACCGCGGCCGGGTCCGAAAGCGGGCTGGCCCTGCTCGCGAGTTCCGGATTCCAGCAGCCAGCCCGCTCGCCGCGTAACGCCGATCACGATGCGCCTGCGCCTGCGCCTGCGCCTGCGCCTGCCGAGCCGGACGACGGGGCGACCGCGCTGCTCCCCGCGAACGCGACGATCGTGAGCCCGCGCCGGGCGGGTGCCACCGGCACGCTCGACCTCGCCGCACCGGTCGAGATCTCGCCCTTCATACCGGAGCCCGGCGGCACAGGGGCCAGTCAGGCGCCGACCGCCGCCGGCTGGGTCCGCCAACACGATGACGTCCTGAGCGGGCGGAAGCGACCGGCCGGTCGACGGCGCCGGCAAACCGCGATCATCACTGTGGTCGCGGTCACGCTGCTGGCCGCCGGTGCCGCGGCGCTCACGCTTACCACCACCCAGAACACCGCGACCATCAACGCACGGCCACCGGTGGCAAGCGGCGGCACGGCAACCAGCCACAGCCCCGCCGCGACGGCTGCTCCGACCGCGTCGGCCGCGGCGCCAAGCCTGGAGGCGCCGACCGCCCCGCCAACGACCGAGATCGCCCTGAGAACCGCGAGCGGCCCGGGCTCGGGCAGCGCCGCCGGAACGGGCAACGGCGGCGCTGCCGGAGGTGTCGCCCGGTCCCCCGCCGCACAACAGTCCTCGGCGGCGCCCGCGCCCACAGCACCAGCGCGAACCTACGACATGCCTTCCGGTTTCCCGGGATCCTGGTCCGGAAGCGTGGGCCAGTCTGGATCAGCCGCGTACACGGTGAAGATCTCGCTGACCAACGGCGACATCGGGGACAACGTCGGACGGGCCTCCTATCCGGAGCTCGGCTGTGTGGCGGACCTGTTCCTGACCGATGTGGCCAGTTCGGCGATCCGAGTCCAGGGCAAGCTCATCGTGAACTCCTACAACAACTGCGTGGCGGCAACGCTGGACCTCACCCTGCGCTCGCGTTCGGCAATGGACTATCTGGCCCAGTCGCCGGGCTTCGCCGGCAGCGCCAGCGCCGTCCTCTATCGATGATCTTCTCGGCACACGCCGACATCGGTATCACTCCCCTGGGCCCGCGGGTTCGCCATGGCCGCGATCACCCTCGGCAACCGCTGGCGTACGAGCGCCCGGCAACAGTGGTGTGGATCAAGGAGCGGGGCTGGGGTGCGTGCGGCGCGAGCCGGGCAGGCCTGTTGCCGGAGCCTCCCAACCGATCTCATCAAGGGCGATCGCGTTTCCCACACGCCAGGATGGCTGTTGCTACCCAACGGTAGCCTGCATGCCACACTGATTCGATCAGCAACAGGACCGGTGTTGACGAACCTGTTCACCACCGCATGGGCTGCGGCAAAACACCTGGCTGTCCCGGGCGTCACCAGAGCCCGGGGCAGCCGACAGCGGAGGGACTCCAATGACCGCGACAGATGAGAGAACGGCAAATGCCTTCGACGGCAGCGGCAGCGATGCCGACGGCGGCGCCGCTTCGGTGCGGGAAGGAGCGACCGGTTACGAACAGATCATTCTGGAGCCATACGTGTTCACCGATCCGCCTGCGCCGTCGCTGCTGTCAGTGCGGCTCGAGCGGCGTGGCCCAGTGGTCCAGGTCACCCTGCTGGGCCCCGGCAAGGGTAATGCGATGGGTCCGCAGTTCTGGCGCGAGATCCCGGTGGTGTTCGCCGCGCTGGACGCTGACGACAGCGTGCGCGCCGTGGTCCTCACCGGGTCCGGGGACAACTTCTGCTACGGCCTGGATCTGCGGACCATGCTCGAGGGGATCATCGGGCCGAATGGCACCGACGTCGGTCTCGCCCATGGCCGCACCCGCATGCTGCATAAGCTGCGCGCCCTACAGGGTGCGCTTACCGCGGTCGCGAACTGCCGCAAGCCCGTCGCGGCCGCGATCAGCGGCTGGTGCATCGGCAGCGGGGTTGACCTGCTGGCCGCTTGCGACGTCCGCTACGCGAGCGCCAACGCGATGTTCAGCGTGCGAGAGGTGAAAGTCGGCATAGTCGCTGACCTGGGCAGCCTGCAACGCCTGCCGGCCATCATCGGGGACGGCCACCTGCGGGAGCTCGCCCTGACGGGCAAGGACATCGACGCGATCCGCGCCGAACGGATCGGGCTGGTCAATGACGTCCTGCCAGGCCCGGCCGCGACGCTCGCCGCCGCCCATGCGTTCGCCGACGAGGTCGCGGCCAATCCGCCGCTGGTCGTCGAGGGCGTCAAGGAGGTTCTGGACGCGGCCCGCAGCGCGGCGGTCGACAGCGGCCTGCGCTATGTCCGGGCCTGGAATGCCGCCTTCCTCCCATCCCATGATCTTTCTGAGGCGGTGAACGCGTTCAACGAGCGCCGGCCACCGAACTTCACCGGCCGCTAGAGCGTGTCTGATGGATGGTGCTCGAAGCGATCGATGCCCAGCGGAGACAGCCTGGCCAGTCGACCATAATACGATCATGATTTTCGCGTCACCGCCGGGCGTCGCGCCATCCCGGCCACGGCCGCCCGGACAAACCATGATAATTCATCCTTAAATATTTGTTAAAGTGGTGAAAATCTCCATAACAGGGAGCATTTGAAGTGATCACTAAAAGTGATGATCTCACGGCTCCGCTGGAACGCGGGCCGAAGCTTACCGAGCTGGTCGCGACCCGCATTCGCCGTATGATCATAATTGGCGACCTGCGGACGGGCGACTTCCTTCCCCCGGAAGCGGAGCTCATGTCACGGTTCGGCGTATCCCGGCCGACCCTGCGTGAGGCGCTGCGCGTCCTGGAGTCGGAGATGCTCATCCGGCCCCGCCGAGGTTCCCGGACAGGCCCACAGGTATGTGCGCCCACGGTCGATCAGTCTGCCCGTTACACGGCCTTACTGCTTCAGCACCGGGAAGTGCATCTCGGCGACATCCACCAGGCACGGAGTCTGATCGAGCCGCCGCTGGCCCGCCGGGTGGCCCAGCGAAGCGATCCCGATGTCCTGCAGACCCTCAAGGCCGCGCTGGTCGGGGAGGAGGCGACGCTGACAAACCCCGCCGCCTTCGCCAAGGCGACGACACGGTTCCACCTGGCGATCGCTGACGCGACCCAGATCAAGTCTGTTGCCGTCACACTGCGTCAATATTATTGGATGATCGAAACGCACACCGGCCAGGTCGGGTGCGCCGATCGGATGGCCAGGTCCTCCGCCGAGCCGGGAGCCGACATCAGCTCCGTGAACCTGCGCACCCACGGCGAACACGCACACCTCGTCTCCCTGCTGTGCGGCGGAGATGCCGACTCGGCCGAGGACTGGTGGCGGGCGCATCTGGAGTCCGCGGTCGCCGCGGCGGCCACCGACGCGAACGACGCCCATCACCTCAACTTCTTCGGCT
>NZ_CAKJTR010000035.1:22642-28862 GCF_917627355.1 Protofrankia sp. Cj3
CCGGTCCGATCGATCCACGTGATCAAAAATTGCCTGGACGGGCCCTGACACCCGCGTCTCCTGCCCTGATCTCCCGATCGGCCGCATCCGGCCGGGCCGGCCGGGCCGGCCGGGACATCACGCGATACGTTCCACCACCGCCGCAATGCCCTGGCCACCACCGATGCACATCGTCTCCAGGCCATAGCGGACACCGCGCCGGTGCATCTCGTTCAACAAGGTCGTCAGAATCCGTACGCCCGTCGCACCGACCGGATGGCCCAGGGAGATGCCGGACCCGTTCACGTTCAACCGGTCGAAGTCGGCCGGGGCGAACCCCCACTCCCTGGTCACCGCCAGCACCTGGGCGGCAAATGCCTCGTTGCACTCGATCAGGTCGATGTCCGCGAGCTTGAGGCCCGCGCGGTCCAGTGCCCGCGCGGTCGCGGGAACCGGTCCGATTCCCATCGTCCGCGGCGGCACCCCGGCGACCGCCCACGAGACGATCCGCCCGAGCGGACGCAGCCCGAGCTGCTCGGCCCGCGCGGGATGAGTGACCAGGCAGACGGCGGCGGCGTCGTTCTGCCCGCTGGCGTTGCCCGCCGTGACCGTCGCCTCCGGATCGCTGCGCACCATCACCGGCCGCAGGGCGCCCAGCCGCTCCAGGCTTGCGTCCGCCCGCGGGTGCTCGTCAGTGTCGACGAGCACCGTCCCCTTCCTGCGGCTGGTGACAGCCACCGGCACGATCTCGCTGGCGAAGTGGCCGGCCCGCTGTGCCGCGACCGCCCGCTGGTGCGACCGCAGAGCAAACTCGTCCTGCTCGGTACGGGAAATGCCGTACTCGCGGCGGAGGTTCTCCGCGGTCTCGAGCATCCCTCCCGGTACCGGGTAGTCCTTTCCGCCAGCGGTGACCCGGCCGCGGGCCAGCCGGTCGACAAGGTCGATACTCGGCCTGCGCGTCCCCCACCGGATCCCGGTCGTGTAGAACTCCGCCTGGCTCATGCTCTCGGCCCCGCCGGCCAGGACCAGATCGGCCACGCCGGTCTGCACCTGCATGCCGGCGAGCAGGACGGCCTGCAGGCCAGAACCGCACCTGCGGTCGAGCTGCAGGCCCGGGACCTCGATCGGCAGGCCCGCGTCCAGCGCCGCGACGCGTCCGATCGCCGGTGCTTCCCCGTTCGGGTAGCACTGGCCGAACACGACGTCGTCAATCGCGTCCGCCGGCACACCGGTCCGCTCGACGAGCGCACGGATCACGGTAGCGGCAAGTTCGGTGGCGGGGGTATCGGTGAAGACACCGCCGAAACCGCCGACCGGTGTGCGCAGCGGCGAACAGATCACGGCATCAGGCATTCGTCATGCTCCTCACGGTCGGTGGGGGCGTAGCCGGTCCGACGGAGTCCACCCCTACTCGGATCATTGCTGGTCACATGGGCTGGCGCACGCGTTCGCGCAGCATGGTTGACTGATGCAACAGTAGATTCATCGTGTATATCATCGATATGATCGCGGGCATAACACCGCCGGTCCCACCCGGCCTCGCCCCAGTAGCGGTTCAAGCTCCGGCGACGCGGAAGGAGCACGAGCGCGTCGGCGGGGGCCCAGCAGCGATCCCGAACCGAAGTTGAGATCCCGAACCCTGCGGAGGTAACGGCATGGACGCGGCGGACTTCTCCGAGATCCTTACGACCGTGCGGACGTTCATCCATGAACGTGTCATACCGGTCGAAAACGAGATCGACGAGAAGGACGAGGTCCCGCTCGACATTCGGGACGCCACCAAGGAGATGGGCCTGTGGGGCTTTGCCATCCCCGAGGAGTACGGCGGCCTCGGGCTGTCCATGAGCGAAGAGGCACGGCTGGTGTTCGAGCTCGGGTACACCACACCCGCGCTGAGGTCGATGTTCGGCACCAACAACGGCATCGCCGGACATGTGATCATTGAGGGTGGCACGGAGGAACAGAAGCGGCACTGGCTGCCCCTCCTGGCCTCCGGCGAGGTGACCGCGTCCTTCGGGCTCACCGAGGCCGACGCCGGTTCCGACCCGTCCACCCTGACCACCAGCGCCTACCGCGACGGCGACACATGGGTGATCAGTGGCGCGAAGCGTTACATCACCAACGCGCCGATCGCCGACGCCATCTTCGTGTTCGCCCGCACGAACCCAGCTGTCCCAGCGACCCGTGGCATCTCCAACTTCATCGTGCCGAAGGGCTCGCCGGGGCTCACGATCGGGCCGCGGGACCACAAGATGGGGCAGGCCGGCGCGTGGAGCTCAGACGTGTACCTCGACGAGGTACGTGTTCCGCACACCCATCTCGTCGGTGGGGACGATGGCGCGGGGTACGGCTTCGCGACCGCCATGCGCTGCCTCGCCCACGGCCGTATCCACATCGCCGCGCTGTGTGTGGGTCTCGCGCAGCGCCTGGTGGATGAGTCGGTGTCCTGGGCGGCGCAGCGGCACCAGAGCGGTCGGCCCATCGGGGACTACCAGCTCATCCAGGGCATGATCGCCGACTCGGTGACGGATCTGTACGCCGGCCGCGCCCTGGTGATCGAGACCGCGCGTGCTTTTGACGCCGGTAGCGACACCAAGGTCGGGCCGTCCGCGACGAAGTACTTCTGCAGCGAGATGGTCGGCCGGGTCGCCGACCGTGCGGTACAGATCCATGGCGGCGCGGGCTACATCCGAGGGGTCCCGGTCGAACGTTTCTACCGGGACGCGAGGCTCTTCCGGATATACGAGGGCACCTCGCAGATCCAACAGCTGATCATAGCGCGGCACCTGCTGCGCGAGGCAGCCAGGTAACCCGCGCTGGACCGGTCACCGCCATCCCTGTCACCGGAGGACGATGGAGAGCTCGCCTGGGCGGCTGAGAAGATCGAGCCACCCAGCCCCACTCGGCTCCTTGAGAAGGTGTCAGCATGGTCACGATCGCAGCCGTAGGCGACCTGCACATCGAAGCGGGGACCGGGCCGAGGTTACGACCGCTGTTCGAACGGGCCGCGGACGAGGCTGATGTGCTTCTTCTCGCCGGTGATCTGACCGAATGCGGCGAACTCGCCCAGGCGGACGCCGTGTGCGAGGTGTTCGACGGCCTCGGCCTGCCTGTGATCGCGGTCCTCGGCAACCACGACCACGACCACGGCGAGCAGGCCGTCATCGCCGAGATGCTCGCCCGCGCGGGGGTCACCGTCCTTGAGGGATCGGCGGTGGCCCTCACCACCGGCGGGACAACGATCGGTATCGCCGGCGCCAAAGGCTTCGGCGGCGGCTTCGCCGGGCGCAGCGCGGAAAAATTCGGCGAGGACGAGATGAAGGCCTTCGCCAGCCACAGCGAACAGTGCGCGCTGACGTTACACGCCGCGCTGGCGGATCTCGATACCAGCTGGGTGGTTGCGCTGACCCACTACGCCCCCGTGCGGGACACGCTGGCTGGTGAGCCCCTCGAACTGTTCCCCTTCCTGGGCAGTCACCAGCTGGCCGCCGCCATCGACTCAGCCACCGTGCCCGTCGCCCTCGCCGTGCACGGGCATGCCCACTACGGCCGCGAGCGGGGAGCCACCCCGGGCGGGACACCCGTCCGCAACGTCGCCGCGCCGGTGATCGCGACTCCCTACGCGCTCTACCAGCTGCCCACCGACCCTGGCGTTGACGTCATCCGGCTGCGCTGAACTGGCGGGATAACCTGCCGCTACCGCGGCTGGACGTCGCTTGGCCGACCTGGGCCACCCGTACACCGACGCCGTCACACCTGTCCGGCGTAACCTGGCGAACGTGCGGCGTCCCGTCGCGGCGATCCCGCGCGGTCCGGCCGGCAACCATGATTCCAGTCGGTCGAGGGCGGTGCGAGCGGCATGCCGATGATGTGCGCCGTGACTTTTTCCCCGCGTGGACGGCTTTTCTATGCCGACCCCGGACAGTATTCACCGAAGATCGGAGACAAGGTCCTCATCCCGACCGACGCCGGGTCAGAGGTAGCCGAATGCATATGGGCACCGCAGTGGGTCAGTGAGGACATCGGCGGGCTGCCCGTCCTCACGGGGATGGCGCAAGCGGCGGACCTCGAACGGCACGCGGTCTCCCGGCGCCGCCGAGCGCAGGCGCGGGTCGCGGCGAAGCGGCTGATCCGTGAGCACGAGCTGCCCATGAAAGTCGTCGGTGTCGACTACATCCAGGCCGACAGCATGTTCACCATCTACTTCAGCGCTGATCATCGAATCGACTTCCGCGCGCTGGTACGCGATCTCGCCCGGACCCTGGCTGCCCGTATCGACCTGCGTCAGCTCTCCGCCCGCGACAGCGCCCGGATCCAGGGGGGCATCGGTTCCTGCGGACGTGATCTGTGTTGCGCCACCTTCCTCACCGACTTCGAACCGGTCACCATACGGATGGCCAAGGACCAGGATCTTCCTCTGAACCCCATGAAGATCAGTGGTGCCTGTGGCCGGCTGATGTGCTGCCTGCGGTACGAGCATCCGCTCTATGAGCAGTTCAAGGCGGAAGCCCCAGCCGTGGGCGCCAGGGTGCGGACCCCCGCTGGCGATGGCCGGGTCATTTCCCATGACGTACCGCGTGACCAGGTCACAGTGAAACTGGATGCCGGCGGCGAACGATGCTCCTGCAGCCGGGCGAGCGTCTGCGGTTCACGCAAGGCGTATGAGGCGGCCCACCCCGGACCGGACGGACCGGACGGACCGGACGCGACGCCAGCCGGGGCAGCGGCAGCCGAAGCCGGCAGCGGCACCCTGACGGATATCGCCGCGGCACCGCTGACGACGCGGGACCCGACGACAGCGGCGGTGGCTGCGTCACCGCACAACGCCCGGACCCGCCGCCGCCTACGCCGGCAGGCAGCCCACGGCCAGCCTGACCCCGACGTGCCTTCGTGAAGAAGATCCGCCGGGGTCGAGCTCAGGGGGCACGCTCAGGGCCGAGCCCAGCGCTCAGGGATCGAAGCGGTATCCCATACCGCGGAGGGTTGTGACAAGCCGGCGCTGCGGTGGCCGCCCCTCGACCTTGGTCCGTACCCGGCGAACATGTTCGGTGACGGTGGCCGGATCCTGGAAACGTGTGCCCCAGACTTGCTCCAGCAGCTCCTCCCGGCTGAAGACACGACGGGGATGGCTGGCCAGGAAGGCCAGCAGCTCGTACTCCCGTGCGGTCAGATCAATACGTTCGCCCGCGACCGCGACTTCGCGTGCGCGCAGGTCGATCGAAACGTCGCCATAAACGAGTGGGTCGTTTCCGTCCCCGGTACGCTGCGGTGGCGGTTCCAGCGGGCGGCGGCGTAGGCGCGCCCTGACCCGTGCGACGAGTTCCCGCAGCGAGTACGGCTTGACCACGTAGTCGTCGGCGCCGAGTTCAAGGCCGACGACACGGTCGACTTCCTCGGCTCTTCCGGTCAACATGATCACAGGCACTTCGCTGGTCTGCCGCAGCCGGCTCAGGACAGCAAATCCGTCCATGCGCGGCATCGCGACGTCGAGCACAACAAGATCAACTTCGGTGGTCTGAAAAAGCTTGAGCGCGGCCTCCCCATCCGCCGCCTCCAGCACTCGATACCCGAACCGTTCAAGGCTTCGGGCAAGCGCAACTCGAGAAGCTTCGTCGTCCTCGGCGACGAGCAGGGAAGCCCCCCTCGTTGCGGTTACAGCTGCGTCCCCGGTCATGGCCGAAACCCTACGCACGCTCTCCGGAACCGCTGCGAGCGGGGTGGTGGGCGAGGCCTGTACTCGAGATTCGAACATATTTCTGTAACAGAAAGATTACAAGACGTCAACAAATGGCCACAGGAAACACACTGGATCAGCATCCGCATGCGATCTTCGCAAGATCACCACCACCCAACGCGACTACGAAGAGCGTGCGTGAGATCGGGCTTTCGATCAGTGAGCCGCGGCCAGGCGCTCCCTGGCAAGGCGGAAGGCCGAAGCGATATCGGATGAGTTGTCTCGGTGTGGCCGACACCGCGACCAGGGTGCGCCTGGCCGCGGTGAGCCGGAATGGCGATCTCACACGCGCTCTTAAACGTCTGCCACCGGCGGGCAGCCTGGCTCAGCGGATGCCGATGCGCGGCGCAAGAGGCTCCCGCGGCCCGCGAACAGACAGCTGGCAGCCGCGCGCCGGCAGCCGGTTCGCCCGCGCCCGCCACCACCCCGGAGGAGCTGACGCGGTCTGGCATACTCAGGAGACGGGCCAGCAACATGCCGGAGTAGCTCAGTGGCAGAGCAATCGCC
>NZ_CAKJTR010000035.1:29346-34543 GCF_917627355.1 Protofrankia sp. Cj3
CAGCGATCGCCGCGAGGTAGCTCACCGCTGCCGGCCCTGTCAGCTCTTAAAGATCCAAAAGGTTCGGGGCGGCGCTTCGGGCTGGCGGCCGGGACGACGCTCCCGGCGCGAGCAGTACCGGTCAACACGGACCGCGCTGCAGCAGGAGCAGCAGCGCGGTCCGGCTGTTGACGCCAAGCTTGCGGTAGATGTTCTCCAGGTGTTTGTTCACCGTGCGCTCCGCGATCTCGAGCGCGCGGGCGATCTGCCGGTCGCTCGCACCCTCTGCCAGGGACTCGGCCACCTCGCGCTCCCGCGGAGTCAGGCCTCGCAACTGCCGCGCCGCCCGCGGCAGCGGCTCGGCGCGCTGGCCCGCTGTGTGCGCGGCGGCGAGCAGCGCCTGACGTTCACGGTGGCGTTCCATCGCCTGGCCGACATGAGGAATGATTATTTTGATCATCTCGCGGTCGCGAGCCGATACCCCGCGCCGGGAACGATTGAAAATCGCCACCACTCCGCGGGAAACGTCCACACCGATAAAGGCCAACAACTGGTCCATGATGCCGATCGGGCGGTAGCAGGTGGCGTACAGCGGATTCTGGTACAGGCTCCGCGTATCCATGAGGTCTGACAGCGACAGCACCGTGCCCTGCCGGATCCGGCCTGCATCGTGCGCCCCGAAGGCGGGGTGGTGGATGAAGTCCCGCTCGAAGGACGGCACGAGTGACAGATTGTCCTCCGGGCGCTGAACCGCCGCGCCGACCAGGCGTCTCCTGCGGTGATCGATGATGGTCACCGCCGCCGAGCTGCTCCCGATCAGGCGCTGCATCCCCGCCAGCACGGCCGGGCTGGTCGGCCCGTCGTCATCCGCGTTGATGGTGTGTATCAAATCGAGTGCCGCTTGATAGTCCTTCGCGCCCAGCATCGCCAGCCGCCCTCCGTGGTGCCCGAGAATTCTCTCGCAGAAGGTGATCGATTCGATCTGAAAATATCATGGGCACATGGCTGGCGATAATGTTGGGGAACAGTGAGAGCTGTCCGTTTTCAGACAGGCCGTTTCCGGGTGGCAAGCCGGGAGCTGGCGCGCATCCCGCAATAAATGATCATTAGCTTCGGACGGCGGTGGGCCGCTGGCGGCGCACCGGCCCGATACACGGCTTCCCGTGCCGGCTCGGCTGGCCGCCCTCGCCGGGGTACCCACTGATGATCTTCTGTCAAACGACTTCGATCCTGCCGAAATCGACCATACCCAGGTCGTTGACCTCGATGTTCCTGACCTTGTCCGTATAGCCGTAGACATGTCGCAGATACCACAGCGGCACTGTGGGCAGATCCTTCGCGATGATGTCCTCGGCCTGCTGGTAGAACGTGACCGCCGTATCCGGGCTACCGGCCAGATCGCCCGCGGAAATCAGGCTGTCGACATCCCGGTTGCAGTATCCGTAGAAGTTCGACGGGCTGCTGCAGGTGTAAAGCGGGCTGAGGATGCTCTCCGGCGCCGGGTAGTCGTACGTCCAGGCACTGCGGAACACACCGAGCCCAAGGGTCCTGGCTTTGAGCTTGGTGAGCAAGTCGCTGTACTTCGCCTCAGCCTTCTCGACGCAGTCGACACCCAGATTCTCCTTGAGCTGGCCGCAGACGGCGTCGACCCAGTCCCTGGAACCGCCGTCGACGTTGTAGGTGATCTCCACCGGGCCAGTGAAGCCGCTCTGCCGCAGGAGTTCCCTCGCTTTGGCCGGATTGAACTGGCACGCCGCACCGCAGGTGTTCTCGCGATAACCCGGAATGCCCGGCTGGAGGAACGAGTGTGCCGCCACGCGAGTGCCGTCAAAGACGGTCTCGACGATACTCTCACGGTTGATCGCCATCGAGATGGCCTGGCGCACCGCCAGGTCCGCGTACTTCGGATCGAAACTCGGGAAACCGAGCGAGCCGATCCCCGCCCGCGGGCTCAGCTGGAACCGCTCGCCCAGAACCCGCCTGGCCTCGGCCAATTTCCCGAGCGGGAGCACCGGGGCCACATCAACCTTGTCCGCGAGCAGGTCGTCATACTGCGCGTCAAGAGTCGGGTAGATCCTGAAAAGGACGCCGTTAACCTTGGGCTTTTCTCCCGGAAAGGCATCATAACGCGTGACTTCGACAGACCTGTCATGCTGCCAGACGCCCTTCATCCTGAACGGGCCGTCTCCGATGGGTGCCTCTCCGAAGGCCTTGTTGAAGCCACTGCCTTCAAAAGCGGCCGTCGGCAACGGCGCGAAGGCCAGATTGATCAGCATCGCCCTGAAGTTGACATACGGAGCGGCCAGGGTGACCTGAAACGTGCGGTCGTCGATCTTCTTGAGGCCCTTCAGCCGATCCGTGACCGGCACCGCGCTTTCCGCGCCAGGGTTGACGTCGGCAAAACCATCGATCTTGGCAAACAGATAACTGGTGTCCTGGGCATTGGGTTTGTACGCCGCCCGGTGCCACGCCTCGATGTAGCTGTCCGCGGTCACCCGCTCCCCGTTGTGGAAGGTGTATCCGTCTTTGATTCTGATGGTCCAGACCTTGTTGTCCCTGGTCGTGACGGACTCGGCGGCGACCTCTTGTAGCCTGCCCTCCTTGTCGGCCTTCAACAACGGGACGAACAGTGCTGAGAGCACAAGTAAGCCCTGCGTCTCCCCGGTGTCCGAAGGCACCAGGCCGTGCTTCGGCTCACCGATACCGATACTGACGACCCGGTTGATGCTGGCGGTGGTATTCTTGCCGCGACCGCCATCCTTATCGGCACTCCTGCCAGCACCGCAGCCCACCAGCCCGACAGCGAGCGCGAGTGAGATGGCGGCGGCCAGCGCCGGTCCGCGAACCTGCATGGTTCCTCCTTGTTTCCGCTGGAGTTCGGCAAACCGCCGACGGATTCGGCGGCCCGGCCGGGAATATCCCCGCCGATATCCGGGCGATCATTTTTTCGAAGTCGCCTCCCCGGCGGCCGCCGGGGCTTTCTGGTGGTCACCGTTCGTTGCCGGCCATCGCAACAGGGCCGGTATCGTGAATATGACCACCACAAGATTGATCACACCACCAATGACCCAGGGCGCGGACAGCCCGAAAGCGTCCGCCGCGAAACCACCGGCGAGAGCGCCCAGGGGAAGCGCGCCGAAACAAATCATCCGGCTAGCCGAGTTCACCCGGCCTCGCAGACCAGCGGGAATCAGCCGTTGGCTGAGCGACTGGGCCATCACGTTCCACAGCGCAAGGCCGGTCGACCACACGCAGAAAATTGCCGCGACCACGACCGGCTGCCGGCCGAAACAGCCGATGGCCAGCAGGCTCAGGGCACTGGCCAGCGACACGGTGACGGCGACCGCGCGGGCACCGAATCCGTTCACGATCCTGCGGCTGAACAGACCGCCGACAACGCCACCAACGGCCATCGCGGCAACCAGGAGCCCGTAACCGCTGTCCCCTATGTTGAGCACGTCCTTGGCGAAGAGCACCAGAACGGACTGCCCCATGAGGACACAGAAATTGCTGACGGCGGCCAGCAGCACGACGATTCGAAGCACCGGGTGGCGCACCAGCCACCGCAGGCCCGCGGTAAGCTCGGCCAGCAGGCCACGCCGCTCCTGTGTTTCGGGCCGCTCCCCGACCGCGAGATCTGGCGCCGGCTGGGGCGCGCGATAGCGGATTCGGGCGATCAGCGCGATCGAGCCGAGATAGGTCACGGCGTTCAGCCAGAACGGCAACGGCAGAAAAAAGACAAACAACACGGAGCCCAGGGGTGGTCCGAGGAAGTTCCGCCCCAGTGTCTCGGCCGTCATGTTTCGGCCGTTAGCGGCTTCCAGGTCCTTGTTCCGCACGATATCCGGGATGAGCGCGCGGCTGGCGCCCATGAAGATGATGTCGCCGGAGCCCAGCCCGAAAGCGAGGGCATAGAGCATCCACATGCGCGTGACGTCGAGGGTCGTGGCTGTCGCCAGGAGGACGAGCAGCAGCAGCTGCGCGGATTGGGCACCGATCATCAACCACCGCCGGTTGGACCTGTCCACGATCAGGCCGCCGGGCAGCGCGAGCAACAGCCAGGGCAGTTCCCACGCCAACAGAACCCAGGAAATCAGCTTCGGGTCGCTGGTGAGCCTGCTTGCCGTCAACGGCAAAGCGCTGACCAGGACACCCTCGCCGAGGGTCTGCATCGCGTAGGCCGACGACAGCAGTCCGAAGTCGTGTCCGAGCTCCCGGCGCCGCACACCCGTGCCGTTCTTTGTCCTGCTCCCCGTGCTGGTGTCGGTCACCACGAGCTCGCCCTGGCCGCGCCGCGGCTACCGGCATCCGATCCGCCGGCATCCGATCCGTCCGGGTACAGGAAGATACCCGCACGGCGGGACTCGAAAATGCTGGTCCCTGGCAGCCTCCCGGCCGGTGCCACGTCGCTGATCGTGGCCTTCCCGAAGGGCAGAAACCGGCAGCCGCCACCGGCATATCCGCCGTCTGGTGTGTAGTACAGCCCCCAGCAGGCCTCCCAGGATTCGACCTGCCCGGTCGCGGGATTGACCACGGGCTCTCGGCGCGGGAGCACCCTCTCCTGCAGGACCGCCCCGGCCGCCGCCCCGGCCTGCACCGCTTGCCACCACTCGTCGTCGTCCACCTCCCAGCCAGCCGTGATCCCGCGCCCGCCGTAGAGCCCGTTCGGCTTGAGGATCAGGTTTTCCCGGCTGTCACGGCAGCGCTCCACCAGTTCGCGGTCCTCCAGTGCGGCCTCACCGAGCAAGGAGCGTGTCCACGGCAGGAGACGATCGATCAGCTGCCGCTCGTCGTCGCGGAGCCACGTCCGCAGCCGGGGATCGGACAGGAAGGCCATGCAGCTCTTGTTCCGGAGAGCCTCGGTCTCCAACGACGTCCAGAACACCACCCGCCCCTCGGCGTGCGCTGTCATGACCTGCTCGGTGATCTCAACGGCCGCCGGGTCATCAACGATATGATCAGTTACGAAGAGCCGGTAGAGCAGATCGACCGGGATGTCACCAAACAGCACCCGGCCGTTGCGGAGGCGCAGATCGGTGATCCCGCAGAAATGGGTCTCCAGGCCAGCGTCCCGCAGGAGCGTCTGAAAGGGCTGCCAAGGGCCTGGCCCGACGGCGAGGTCCCCCGGTTCCCCCACCATGGCCACGACTGGATCCCGGCCGCCCGTGACGGTGGAGCCCGCCTGGCGCAGCAGTTCGGCGACCAGGCCGCCGGTGTC
>NZ_CAKJTR010000035.1:34568-38711 GCF_917627355.1 Protofrankia sp. Cj3
GGTGAGCTCATGCTGGTCGGCGAACGAGCGGAACGCGTCGATGCCGAGCAGGGCACGCGGAACCGCGCCGACCCAGTCCTGCCCGCCGCAGTCACTACCCACGTTGAATTCAAGAATCTTGAGACTGGCACCGTCATGGTAAGCGTCGATACGGCCAAACCGGGGTGGTTTCACCGCACCGATCCGGCGCATGATCCTGGCCCGTGCGGGGCTGAGCCGCAGCGCGTCATGAAACCGGTCGAAATCGCCGTGGAAAAGACGTTCCGGCAGCGAGAAGATCAGGTCGGCGGCACGATTGGTGTCGTCGATGAACCTGTCCATCTCCGTTTTCCCGACGAACATCGGCCGCGCCAGGTAGTCGTAGCCGAGGGCGGCCAGGTTCGAGAACCGTGCCCCGTTGAGATCAATACTCAGCAGCGGGGAGCCCGCGCCGGCCAGCTCGTTGTTGAACAACTCCGTCACACGATCGGCCATGCGTACGACTCTCTTTCATGATTAGCCGGAAATGGGCTCGTCGGGTACTGGTCACCGCAGCCGCCGGTCGATGACAGTCTTGATCTTCCCGCTCACGGCGTCACGGGGCAGCCGGCCCTCAGGAAGGCATTCCACGACGAGTTCGAACATGTCGAGATCGGCATCGACGTCATGACGTTCAGCAAGTGCCGGAAATTTCTCGGCAAGAAAGTCCTTTATTTCCCGGGCAGCCAACGCCGCCGGCGACTCGGTACGGACGATCACGGTCTCTTTACCCGCCAGAGAGGTGATCTCCAGCTGGAGCCGCGACACGCCGAAAACGTCGAGCGCGGTAAGCACGTCGCTGTACAGCACCCGCCTGGCCATCATCTCGATCTGCCCGTCGGAGCGGCCGGTGTACTCGAGCACCTGGCCCGACACGCCACAGCCGCAGTCGTGCTGGAAAATCCGGCCGCAGTCGCCGATCCGGTAGCGGATCAGCGGGCCTTCGAACTTCTGCATACTGGTGATCAGGAGGTCACCGTATTCGCCCGCCGGTACCGGGTTACCATCCTGATCAACTACTTCGACGAAATTGTAGTCCGCGCAGATATGATGCAGCGTCCCGCTCAGCTCACCGCACTGGTAGCCCAGCTGGGCGCCATCGTTGGCCGCAAGGATACTGGAGATAACGTGGGTGCCCAGCTGCTCCCGAAGCCAGGCCCGATCGGACTGGGCCATGGGTGTGCCACCGTAGATCACTTTTTCGATCTTGAGATCCGGCTGGTGGGCCTTGGCGTCCCGCAGCAGCGGAAGGAGCATCGCGGGCTGCGCGAGAACGGCATTGGCCTGGAAACTCGCGCACAGCATCAGAATGTCGTCAACGGATGCCAGCTGAGCCGTCGTGTAGCACTCCAGCGGCATGCGCGACAGCTCCGCAACCGTGGTGGTCATGCCGCCGTACAGCTTTCCGCCGTACAGCATGTTGATCAACCGGTCACCTTTGTCCAGGCCGAGCTCGTAGAAGAGCGGAATTGCTTCCCGCACCATGTTGTGCCAGTCGGTACGGGAATAGACGACGTAACGTGGCGCCCCGCTCGAGCCGCCGCTGCGCAGGACCTCCCCCGTGGGTGGCGCGCCACTGCACAGAGCACGGCTGAAGGGCAGCGAATATTTTTCCAGATCAGCCTTATCCATGATCGGCAACAGTGGCAGATCCTCGAGGCCCTGGACCGGGGGAAGATCGCGGTAGTAGGGCGTCCGCCGCGCCCGCTGAACGAGGTAGCGCAGCTTGGCACCGAGCCGGCCGGTCTCCTCGTCGGTGTCGCGGCTGCGTGCCGCGGACAGGCGGGTACCCATCAGGTAGTCGCGGTGAAACAGTTGGTGGACCCACGCGGCTCGGCAGTCCAGCGTGAAGATGGCCCCGCTGGCAGCCGCGCTGTCCCCGGCCAGCTCCGGGTCCAGCCGGACGCGTACGGCGTTCGGGTCCGGGCTCGCGGCGGCAGCCGCCGGGGTGTCCCGCGGGACGGTCACCACGGCAGGCACCTCGACGAGACGACCGTCAGGGACGTGCGCGTGCGCGTCAACAGCCCGACCGGCAGGCAACGGCAGTCCCTGCTGCCGCAGGAGATCCATGAGTTCGTGCCAGAACGGCTGGCGGTGGGTGCGGATAACGATCTCGTTGCCGGCCGCCCAGCCAAGGAGCAGGCCGCGCAGTGTGTCGCGCGCGTCGCGGTCATCCAGGACCAGCGTGCCGATCGGCGAGAACTCGTAGACGTCGTTGGTGTCGATCAACGGCTGCCACGGGTACTGGCTCAGGCCGCCGAAAAGCTCGTCGAGTCCTTCGGCCAGCCCCGCGCTGTCGAACAAGCCGCGCAGACCGGGTAAACCCGCGTCCGCCAGCAACCGGGCCGCGCGCGAGCCAGGTTCGGCCGAAATTTCCCGTTCGACCAGCTCGACAGCCAGAATGAGGTCGGTGGGGTAGTACCTCATGACAGCTTCACCTCTGTCTCGACCCTGATGGAGCAGGCACATTCGCGCAGGAAATCCGCAAGCACGCCGGGGTCACGATGCGACGCCTCGATGAACAGCGGCACCAGCCATTCCTGGTAGGTCACGCGGTCGGGGAGAGGGTCCGCAGGCCCGAGCATGTGCAGCCGGTCCACACAGGGATGTTCCCGCAGGTGCGCTGGGATCACGAGAGACACCATGGAGCCAGCGGGCAGGTGATGGCCGGGAAACACCAGCCAGGCGTGATATTTGCCGCTCGGCGGGCCGGGCGCCGGCAACGTCGTGCCCATACGGATCGCAATCTCGTACGACGGCAGATGTAGACCCGTGCGACGTAGGTAAGCGTCCACGACGCCGGCCCCGCCGACCCGGTTGGCAATCTCAAGGAAGACGGGCTCCCCCAACGGCGTCCGGAAGAACTCAAGATGAATGCAGCCCGCCTGGACGTCAAGCGCCGCCAGCACGCTCAGCACGAACTCACGGTATTGTTCACCGGCCGGGACGTGAAAAGCTCCGAGTGGTTTTCCATCGATAAAGTCAAGAGGCGTGTTGATGTACTTGCTGACGGCGAAACTGATTAATTTTCCACCGGCTACCAGACCGTCGGCGAACAGAATGTCGCCTTCGATGTACTCCTCGAGCTGGAAGTCGTCACAGCTGGCCAGCTCGCGGTAGGCGGCGACGGCATCCTCGGCTGTGGCGTGGATGCGCACACCTTCGCTGGACGCGCCCTGGCGGGGTTTGAGCACGGTCCTCCCCGACCAGGGCAGCGTACCGTCCGGCGCCGGAGCCACCGCGAAACGCGGATACCGCACACCCGCTCCGGCCACCGCCTCCTTCATTCTTACCTTGTCGCGTACCAGTTCCAGCTGTTTCTTTGACGGGCCGTCCAGGCCCAGATGCCGGCGCACGTGGCACGCCTCCAGTATCCCGAACTCCGACAATGCCAGGACATGCTCGAAACCGTCCGCGCGGGAGACTCGAGAGACAATTCCCAGGACAAGCTCATCATCGGCAGCGAGTTCGATGCGGGCGCACCGGAGATCCGCGGGCAGATCCGCCATCCGCTGCGGATATCCGATATAGGTCACATCATGACGGTCATGATCTATTCCATGACAATAATCGATCTTCCGGTAGGGAACCTGGTGGATAATCAGCACCTTCATCCCAGATACTCCAATGCTGTGATGCCCCAGCTGAAACCCATGGCACTCGTTGCCAGCAGGATCAGGTCACCTCCTCGCAGCGCACCGGCCACCTGAAGGTCACGCAGGGCTATCAGGGTGTCCGCGCCACCCATGTGCCCCAGCCGGTCGTAGTTGAACGCACTCCTGGATTCCGGTATACCGACAGCCCGCAGCAACTGTTCGTGCATTCTTCGGTCGCCGTGATTGATGAGGAAGTGGGCGACGTCGTTCTTCCGCGCGTGGAGCGCATCCAGTGTCTCGTCTATCAACGACGTGAAGTTCTCCACGTAGGCTGCCGCGAGGCCCGGACGATATTCGCTCCGGCGAATGGTCAGGCGATCCCGCCGGTATTCAGCGAAATAGTAGTCAGACCAGCCCGGATCGGTACGCATCGCCGAGTGGCGCACTTCGAACAGAAACCCGTCACCGGACAGCAGCACCTGTCTCTTATACACATCTGACGCTGCCGACGAAGAGGATAGTGTAGATC
>NZ_CAKJTR010000036.1:0-11655 GCF_917627355.1 Protofrankia sp. Cj3
CCTGGGCCTTCTCCGCCTCACGATGCATCCGTCTGTCATCCGGCACCCCCCGAACAACTTCCGGCGGCGACCACTAGGAACCTGATGTTAGCCTTCTGCCCGGGTGATCCGCGCCCAGTCGGCCCCTGGCCGCGTTGTCGGCCACACCGATACAACTCATCCGGTATCGCTTCGGCCTTCCGCCCTGCCCGGGGGTGCCTGGACGCGGCTCACTGATCGAAAGCCCGATCTCACACACGCTCTGAGTCCAGGATTCAAAGAACCTGTTGTGAATCCCGGGAGCCGGCGGGGACGACGAGAAAGGATGACCGTGCCGTATATCGTCAAGCGGGTGTCGATCAGCCTGGTTATGATAGCCGGCTCGTCGATCCTTATCTTCGCCGTTCTGCGGGCGTTGCCGGGCGATCCTGTGATCGCTCGGCTGGGTGCCGCGCGGGGGACAGATCAGGCAACGATCGACAGGCTGCGTGCGGAGGCCGGTCTCGACCGTCCCGTTGTCAGTCAGTACCTCAGCTGGGTCGCCGGGATAGCCCACGGGGATTTTGGTAGATCATATGTCAGCCAGCGCACAGTCAGCTCCCTCATCGCAGCCCGGCTCGGGCCCACACTGGAACTGACTTTTCTCGCCATGACTCTCGCGGTCGCGGTCGCGGTTCCGGCCGCGATCGCGGCGGCTACCCGGCCCGGCGGCTGGGTGGACCGATGCGTCACGGCGGCGGCGTCGGCCGGTATGGCGTTTCCCCCGTTCGTGGCCGGAATCCTGCTTATCCTGCTGTTCAGTGTGACGCTGAAATGGCTGCCCGCGCGCGGCTATGTGCCGCTGCTCCAGAACCCGGGGCAGAACGTGCGCGATATGGTCATGCCGGCGCTCGCGCTGTGTCTGGTGGCCGCCCCGCTCCTGGTGCGCTACCTGCGTACGGAACTCATCTCGGCGCTGGCGTCACAGTTCGCCCGGACGGCGGCGGGCAAGGGCGCCCCGGCCCGGACCGTGGTCCTCCGTCATGCGCTGCGCAACGCCGCGCTGCCGAGCCTCACCATGCTGGGGCTCATCGTCGGGTACACCCTCGGTGGAAGTGTCATTGTTGAGTACGTGTTCGGTTTCGCTGGCCTCGGGTCGTTGTCGGTGGAATCGGCGTTCCAGCGTGACTACTCGGTACTCCAGTCGGTCGTTTTGCTGATCAGCGTTTTGTTCATCCTGGTATCGATGGTGATTGACCTGCTGGTGTGGTCGCTGGATCCGAGAACCCGGGGGCACCGTGTCTGAGTCTGCCGCCGCGGGGCACAGCCGGGTGCGCCGCGGTCGGCGCGTCCGGATCAGCCCGCCGCCAGCGAGTGTGCTCGTCCTGCTGGCGATCGTCGGGATGTGCCTGCTGGCCCCCCTGGTCAGCAGGCAGGGTGCGACCGGCCTGGACCCGGCGAACGCCTTCGGGACGATGAGCGCGCGCCATTGGCTCGGCACCGACGAGCTGGGGCGGGACAAACTCAGCCGGCTCCTCTACGGCGGTGAGCTGTCGCTGTCCGTCGCTGGTGGCAGCGTTGCCGTGGCGTTCCTGGCCGGCACGCTGTGGGGCGTGCTCGCCAGCGGTGCCCGAGGCCTTCTCGACGAGCTGTTGATGCGCGGCGCTGACATCACTATGGCGATCCCGCAGATCCTGTTCGCGCTGGTGTGTGTCGCGGCGTTCGGGGCGTCGCTGGTATCCCTGATCGTGCTGACCGGGCTGCTGCTCGCGCCCAGCACCGCGCGGATGGCGCGAGCCGCCATCGTCCGCGAGACGACCCTTGACTACTACGCCGCCGCCGTCGCGTACGGAGCCAGCCGGGGTCGCCTGCTGCTGCGTGAGGTGCTCCCCAACATCCTGCCCGACCTGGCCAGCCAGGCCGCGATCAACGCCGCCAGCGCGATGATCCTGGAAGCCAGCCTGAGCTTCGTCGGGCTTGGCGTCCAGCCGCCACAGATGTCCTGGGGGGTGCTGCTGCAACAGGGATACGGGTTTCTGTACAATGATCCAAGTTATGCGGCGGCGCCCGCCATCCTCATCCTCGCCACCGTGCTGTGTCTCAACCTGGCCGCAGACCGGCTCACCGCTGTCGACCGACTCACTGGTGGGCGTCGATGACGGCACCCGCCATCCTCGACGTCGACGATCTGTGGGTCGCTGTCGGCGCCACCGCGGTCGTGCGGGGCATCAGCTTCGCGCTGTCCGCCGGTCAGCGGCTCGGTATCGTCGGCGAGTCCGGCTCGGGCAAGACGTTGACCGCACTGGCCGTGATGGGCTTGCACCGCGGCCCGGTCCGGGTCACCGGCGGGCGGGTGTGGCTGGATGGCATCGATCTGCTCGTGCTGCGTCGGCGCGAGCTTGACCGCATCCGTGGCCGCCGGATCTCGATGATCTATCAGGATCCAGCGGCGGCGCTGAACCCGCTGATGACGATCGGGGCACAGATCGTCGAGTCGATCCGGCTGCACGAGGATGTCCGCCGCGCGAGTGCGCTGGAACGCGCGGCCGATCTGCTCGGTGAGGTCGGGATACCAGCCCCGCGACAACGCCTGGCCGCTTACCCGCATGAGTTCTCGGGCGGGATGCGGCAACGCGCAATGATCGCGATGGCGCTGGCCAGCCGGCCCGACGTGCTGCTGTGCGACGAGCCGACCAGCGCGCTGGACGTGACGACTCAGGTGAGAGTGATCGCACTGATCGACCGGATCTGCCGTGAGCGTGGCCTGGCAGCGGTTCTGATCACTCATGATTTAGGTGTCGCCGCCGGGTTCTGCGACGATACCGCGGTTATGTACGCCGGTCAGATCGTGGAGTCCGCACCCACCGTGGACCTCTACGCACGCCCGGCCCACCCCTACAGCGCGGCGCTGATGTCGGCGACCGTCGATCTCACGGTCGATCTCACCGTGCCCATCCGGACCATATCCGGCCAGCCGCCGCTGCCGGCGGAGACCGGTGCCGGCTGCGCATTTCAGCCGCGTTGCCCGATATCGATCGGCCTGTGCGCGGAGCCGGTCGCGTTGCGGGCGGCCGCCGGTCGGCAGGTGCGCTGCGTCCGGGCGGGCGAGTCCATCTCCGCGGAGTACCCCGTCGCGGAGCACCCCGCCGCGGAGCACCCCGCCGCCGGCCGGGCAGCGTCAGCGGACAGGGCGGACCGGTGATGCTGTTACGCATGCCGGCGGGGCCGCCGGCGCGGCTGCCCCCGCGGCTGCTCGAGGTGCGGAATCTGGTCAAGACCTATCCATCACGTCATGGCGGCCGACTGCCCGCCGTGGACGGTGTGTCGCTGTCGGTGCGGCGTGGCGAGACTTTCGGGCTTGTCGGCGAGTCCGGGTCGGGAAAGTCGACGGTCGGCCGCTGCGTGCTGCGGTTGACAACGGCCGACAGCGGCACGGTCCGTTTCGACGGGCAGGACATCGCAGGCCTGTCCGCGGCGGGGATGCGCCGGCTGCGGTCCCGGGTGCAGGCCGTCTTCCAGGACCCACACGCTTCCCTCAACCGGCGCGCGTCGGTCGCCGGTATCATCGCCGCACCGCTGGTGGCCCACCGCATAGGCACCCGGGGCGAGCGTGAGGCCCGGGTACGGGAACTGCTCGACCTTGTCCAGCTTCCCGGCGGCATCGCGGACCGCCGGCCCGGCGAGCTTTCAGGCGGTCAGGCTCAGCGCGTCGCGATCGCTCGGGCGCTGGCGCCGCGTCCTGACTTCATCGTGCTGGACGAAGCCGTGTCGGCGCTGGACGTTTCGGTACGTGCACAGATCCTCAACCTGCTCACCGGGTTACAACGGGACCTCGGGCTGACCTGTCTGTTCATCTCGCACGACCTCGCGGTGGTGCGGTACATGGCTCAGGAGGTGGGGGTGATGTACCGGGGACGGATCGTGGAGATGGCTCGTCGCGAGGATCTGTTCGCCGCGCCGCGGCACCCTTATACTCGCCTCCTGCTCGATGCCGTCCTGGCCGCTGATCCGGTGACAGCGCGCTCCCGGGTAAGCAGGACGCGTCCCGACGAATACGTCCGATCCGAGCCTCCGGCCCTGGGCTGCCGTTTCCTGCCACGATGCGATGTCGGCGCGGGACGTCCTCGGTGCGCCTCGGAGGATCCGCCCCTATGCCTGCTCGACACAACACCGGTGCACGTCTCGTGCCACTATCCGGGAGTGATGGGATGACCGCGACCGCGCCCACGAGGCTGAGCGACCGGTTGATCGGGATTGTCGAGTCCTTCCTGGCCGCGCCCAGCCAGAGCCTCTCGGAGGTCGCCGCCGCGTGCGGCCTCGAGCCGTCCACGACAACCCGCTATCTGCGGCAGCTCGTCGACCACGGATGGCTCGAGCGGGACGAGGTGTCCCGCTGCTACTCCCTTGGCGTCCGCATGATCACTATTGGGCATGCCGCGCGACGTGCCCGGCCGTTGCGCGGCCGTGTGCTCCCGTACATGCGCGAGCTGCTCGCCCGGTTCGACGAGACGATCAACCTGGCGGTGAACCAGGCGGGCGAAGTTGTGATCATTGAGGCCCTCGAGGGCCGCCGGTCGATCCGCCGCGGGGCGACCGTGGGTGACCGTGACGACTGGTTCGTCTCCAGCCTGGGAAAGTCCATCCTCGCCCATCTCCCCGATGACGAGGTGCGGGAACTCCTGCGTACCCGGCCACCGGAACGGCACACGGCCCTGACCCGCACCGATCCCGCGGACGTGCTTGCTGATCTTGCCGACATCCGTCGCCGCGGGTACGCGCTCGACAACGAGGAGGCCGAGATCGGGATGAAGTGTGTCGGCGTCCCGATCCGCGACGACCGGGGGCGATACCGCTTCGCGCTCAGCGTCAGTGGTCCCACCGCGCGGATGAACGACCGGTTGGACGACATCGTCGACGCCCTGAAGGCGGTGGCGCGCAACGTGAGCGCGGAGGGGGAAGCGTCGTGACGTTGGTGACCGTGGACGTTCACACGCATCTGGGCGAACGTGGCACCCATGTCGGCGGGCCGCTCGCCGACGACGAGATGCGGGTCTGGGGACGAACCCACTGGGACGTGACACCGGCCGGGCACGCCGCCGCGGCGGCTGCCGCGACGGCGTCGGTGGTGCTCGCTTTCGATGCCGAGCCGGTCGGGACGGTCGTGCCCAACGAGTACGTGGCGAAGGCCGTCGCTGACAAGCCGAACCTCATCGGGTTCGCCAGCGTCAACCCCACCCGGCCCGACGCGGCTGCCCGGCTGCGGCATGCGGTTGAGGATCTTGGCCTGTATGGCCTTAAGCTCGGCCCGACCTACCAGCACTTCCATCCTCACGACCCGGCCTGCCTTGATCTGCTGGAGATCGCCGACCACTACGGCATTCCCGTCGTCTGGCACCAGGGCACCACGTTCACCCGAGCCGCGATCGCGGAGTTCGCCCGTCCCCTCCAGCTCGACCTCCCCGCGCGTCGGTTCCCGGCGTTGCGGATGTGGATCGCGCATTTCGGTCACCCGTGGACGGCCGAGGCGCTGAGCGTGGTCCGTCGTCATGAGCACTTCTACGTCGACGTGTCCGCGATGGACACCCGGCCGTGGCAGTTGGCCCAGGCGCTCGCGACCGCGTCGGAGTACCAGGTCTTCGACCGTGTCCTGTTTGGCAGTGACTATCCCTTCTCCACTGTGGAACGGACCATCACCGGCCTGCACCGGGCCGCCGCCCTCTGCCGTAGTCTTGGCATCGCGAACGTCACCGCGAGCGATATCGATCACATCTGTGCCCGGGACGCGGTCGCGCTGCTTGGCCTGCGGCCACGGCCTCCGCGGAGTTCTCAGCAGCCTCCGGGCCCATGAAGACGGCCATGCCCGCGAAGCGCGGTCGTGAGCACAGCAGGCCGGCTGAGTCGATCGGGTGCGGGTGGCGACGATGGTGACCAGGCTCTGTTGCCCAGGCCCTCGGCAGGTGTTGAGCCAGCCCATTCCCCGAGCGGCCGAAATTTCGGCAGCTATGCATCCAAACCGACGTCGATACCGTATCGATCATATTGGTTATTGATACTGGGGAGACATGTGCCATCCGAATCAGCGGCTCTACCGAAAGGCAATGGCCAGGTGACTCTTGCGGACCAGGCCACGGCGGTGCGGAAGCCGGCGGCAGACAGCCGCGACATCGCCGGTGTGCTGGCGGTGTTCCAGACTCCCTTCGATGACGACGGCCGTATCGACAGGCGGACGATGGAGTCCCAGTTCGACTGGCTGTTCGCCAACGGAGCCGACGGCGTTGTCTTCGCCATGGTCTCCGAGGTGCTCCGGCTGTCGTCCGAGGAACGCGATGAGATGGCCGCGTTGACCTGCACGTTTGCCCGTCGGCATGGGGTCGCGGTGGTGAGCGTGGGCGCTGAGTCCACGGCGATGGCCGTCCGGCATGCCAAGCATGCGCAGGACGTCGGCGCGGACGCGGTGATGGCGACCCCGCCGGGGCTCTCCCGGGCGAGTGACGAGCAACTGGTGCGCTACTTCATCGCGATCGCCGAGGCCGTGACTGTGCCGCTGATCGTCCAGGACGCCAGCGGTTACGTCGGGGCACCGTTGTCGATCAACGTGCAGGCGCGGCTGCACACGGAGCTCGGAGACCGGGCGATGTTCAAACCCGAGGCGCAGCCGATTGGTCCCCGGCTCAGCCGGTTGCTTGACGCGACCGGTGGGCGGGCCCGGGTCTTCGAGGGAACGGGTGGTCTCTACCTGATCGACAGCTTCCGCCGTGGCGTGGTTGGGACAATGCCGGCCGGGGATCTTGTCTGGGCGTTGGCCGCGCTGTGGCGAGCCCTGTGCGACGGCGACTTCCCGCGCGCGTATCGGATCGCCGGACCGCTCGCTCTGATCGTGTCATTGCAGAGCAGCCTCGACAGTTTCGTCGCGGTCGAGAAGCACCTGCTGGTCCGGCAAGGGGTGTTCGGGTCAGCCGCCATGCGGGGGCCGGTCAGCGACATGATCGACGAGCCGATGTGCCAGGAGATCGACAGGCTGGTCGACCTGCTCCGGGAGACCGTCGACGATGCCTAGACAGGTGGCTGTCGTGACCGGCGCCGGCGGGGACATCGGCGCTGCCTGCGCCCAGCACCTGGCTCGCGGCCGTGACGTCGTGCTCTGCGTCGATCGGGACGAGACACGAGCCAGCGCCGTTGCCGATCTGATCATTTCTGGGGGAGGCGACGCCAGAGTGCTGCGCGCGGATGCCGGCGGCCCGGCCTTCGGCAGGGAGACCGCCGCAGCCGCCACGTCGTTGGGGACGGTCACCGCAGCCGTGCACGCGCTCGCGTACGAAGAGCACCGCCCGGCGGACGCCCTCCCGGCGCAGAGCCTGGAGCGCAGCCTCGCCGTGGGCCCGGTAGCCGCCTTCGCTCTGTTCGCAGAGCTTCTCGCCGCTGGTTGCCTGAAAGCCGGAGCGGCGTTGACCGCTATCGGATCCTTGCACGCGTCCCTGCCGTTCCCGCGATGCCTGGGCTACAACGCCGCGCATGCCGCCCTTGCCCAGGTGATCAGGACGCTTGCGCACGAGTGGGCGCCGCACGGCATCCGCGTCAACGCCGTCGTGCCCGGCTGGATCCGGACCCGAGGCGAGGCCGGCCTGTACGGCGACGCATTTCTCGACCAGGTCGCCGGCCGTTTGCCGTTCGGCCGGATGGGCACCCCCGATGACGTTGCCGCCGCGGTCGAGTTCCTGTCGTCGCCGCGCGCGGCGTACGTGTCCGGAGCCTTCCTGGCGGTGGATGGCGCCTTGGCGGTCTCGCTCGCCGATCTCACCCGATTCGGCCCCGGGGACCAGGTTGGCGCCAGCGGTGAGGAATTCCCGTCCATGGCTCCGGGACTTCGGCCGTCGGCGGCGCGGCACAGCCACGATCGCATCGACTATGGCCCTGCGGGCGAGCTGAACTGAGGTGAGAATCGTCTGTGTTTTCGCCCATCAGGACGACGAGATGCGCTGTCTGGGAACTCTGCAGCGGTTCCGGGAGACGGGGCATGAAATCTCCTTCGTCTGTGTGACCCAGGGCGACAAAGGGCTTGCCTTTGACCCGTCCGCGGACCGGGGCCTGGCCGCCTCGGTGCGGGATGCGGAGATGCGCTCGGTCGCGGCGAGTTTCGCGGCCGACTACCGCTGCCTCGGTCGGGAGGACGGTTTCCTCTATGACGATGCCGCGCTGCGCCGGGATCTCATCAGGACGCTCCGTGAACAGCGAGCCGAACTCGTCTTCACCCACTGGACGTCGGACTACAACAGCGACCATGTGGTCACCGCCCGCGCGGTGCTCGATGCCGCTCTGTTCACCAGCCTGTCGTCCTTCGAACCGGCCTCGCCCCCACTCGAACGGGTGCCCCGGATCTTCCATGTGCACCCCGGGGACGGCTACGGATTCGAGGCGACGCATTTTGTCCAGCTCACGCCGGCGCACGTCACGGTGAAGGCCGAGCTGATCCGGCGGCATCGCAGCCAGATGGATGTCATGCGCCGGCTGCGCGGCCGTGACTACGCCGACGAGATCGCTGACGAGGACCGCCGCCAGGGCGCGCGGCTGATGGTGGCCCATGCGGAGGCGTTCCGTGCCTGCCTCGCGGAGCGGCGGATTCCCTGGCCGTCCGACCTGCCCAGCGCCATCCCCGACCAGGTCCGTGACCAGGTCTGAGAGCGTGTGTGAGATCGGGCTTTCGATCAGTGAGTCGCCTCCAGGCGCGCCCCTGGCAAGGCGGGAGGCCGCAGCGATACCGGATGAGTCGTATCGGTGTGGCCGACAACGCGGCCAGGGGGTGGCCTGGACGCGGCGAGCCGGAATGACGATCTCAAACACGCGCTGAGGTTGTGGCCGCTCAGGGCCCGGCCGGCTGCGAACCGGAACAGGAGGCGGGAACGGATGAGGATCACCGAGGTGTCGCCGGTGTTGTTGCGCGGCGATGAGTCATACGGTCCGCGCTCCGGTGCCGCGGAAGCAGTCGACCAGGGTGACTGGTTGCTGCTGGTTCGCGTCCGCACCGATGCCGGGCTGGAGGGATGGTCCGACGTCGAAACACTCGGGCCGGTCGCGGCACGGGTGCTGTCCGGCCCTGGCATGGGCGCGCTCGGATTCCGTGGCATCGCCGAAGAAACAGTCGGGAAGGACCCGCTGGATATCGAGGGGATCTGGACAGATCTGTATCTCGCCACCGCCTACTACGGTCGCCGTGGTGTCGTCATGCATTGCATGTCGGCAGTGGACAACTGTTTGTGGTCCATTCGCGCACAGGCCGCTGGCGTTCCGTTGTCGGAGGTGCTCGGCGGGCGCCGCCGGGACCGTCTGCCGGCGTATGCCTCGACGCTGTTCCGGGCCACTCCCGACGAGAACCAGGCGGCGGCCGCCGGGTACGCACGGATGGGATTCCGGGCGGTCAAGTTCGGTTGGGGCGGTTTCGGTATCGACCCGGGCCTGGACCGGGAGAACCTGGCCGCGATCCGCGAGGCCCTGGGGCCGGAGCGCGAACTGATGGTGGATCCGGGCTGGTATGTCCATGACGGGGGCCGGCCCCGGGTCCGGACGTACGCACAGACCCGGGCGATGCTGGAGATTGTGGCCGACGTGGTGCCTTACTGGGTGGAGGACTTCGTCCATCCTGAATGCCCGGCCGACTACCACCAGGCCAAGCTGGAGTTCCCCACCCTGCGGTTCGCCGCGGGCGAGCAGCAGGCCACCATCTGGGACTTCCGCCGGCTCATCCACGAAGGCGGCGTCGACGTGCTGCAACCGGACCTGTCCCGATGCGGCGGGCTCACCGTCGCGAAGGCGGTCGCGGCAGAGGCGGAGCGGGCGGGCCGCGAGATCGTCACGCATTCCTGGCTCACCGACCTGCTACATGCCTACAGCCTCGCGTATCTCGCCACGCTGCACGATGCGCATTGGGTCGAGTTCAATGTCGCCCAGAGCGCGCTGAGCCGGGGGGTGGTCACCACCCGGCTCAGTCTCGCCGCTGATGGCACAGTCGCGATCCCCGACGGTATCGGCCTTGGGATGGCGGTTGACCAGGAGTTCATCCGGTCGTGTCAGGTAGTGGTTTAGACCGTTACAGCTGGTCGGCATAGTCGGCGAGAATGTCGCCGAAGACACCGGCGTCGCCCTGGCGGTTCCAGTACGCGGTGGCGGCCTGCGCCGCGACCGCGCCGGCATGCAGGAAGTCGACGATGTCGCGTCCATCGGTCACCCCGCCCGCTCCGATGAGCTCGACTGTCTCGGGTAACAGGCGCCGCAGCTGCCGTATCTGGCCCAGCGCCACGGGCCTGAGAGCGGCGCCGCTGAGCCCGGCCAGCTCGACATCGATCACCGGCTCATTCGCGTCAGTCAGGGCGAGGGCGTTGGGGAAGGTGTTGACAGCGCAGACGAACCGTGGCCCGGATGGCTCGCGGGACAGCACCGTGATGAGCCCGGCCAGTTCGGCCAGCGCGGCCGGGTCCGAGAATGGGGAGATCTTGATACCGAAGGCCGGTGGTCGACGGTCGACCGGGATGGTGCCGCCGACGGTGGCGAGCGCATGGGCGACCTGGCCGCAGATGGCCCTGGTCTGATCGTTGTCGAAGCAGGCGATACGTTTCTGCCGGCCGCCATCCCACACGTTCGGACAGGCCAGATTGACCTCGATGAGGTCGGCGCCGGCCAATGCCACCGCATGCGCCGTGCGGGCGTATTCCGCGGCGTTGAATCCCGCGATGCTCACGATGAGCGGTTTGCCGGCGCTGTGCGTGGCCGCAACCATGTCCGGCAGCCGCTCACGGTAGTATTCAAGCCCCGGATTCGGCAGACCCAGCGCGTTGAGCGAGAAGAAATCCCCGGTGTGGTAAACGTTGCCGCCGTTACCGGCCCGGGCCTGTTCGGTGATGGAGCCGACGACGACCGCGGCCACAGCGGATCGGGCCAGGGTACCGACCTCGTCGAGGCTCTTGCAGGTGCCCGCGGCGTTCATGAGCGGATGTTCAAGCTCGATCCCGCAGAGCGTGGCCATGCCACCAGTCTCCCGCGCCCGCCGCGACCCTGCCCGACCGCCCATCGTCGGGTGTTTGCGGTAGTGAGAACACTGCTTTGCGTTTCGGTGCACGGGTGCACGGGTGCACGGCAGGTGGCTGTGCTTGCGCAGCGGGCGGGCGCAGTGGGCAGGCGCAGTGGGCCGGCCGTCGAGCGGCCGGGGTCAGAACCGTACGGTTTCGATGTCCTCGCCGCCGTGCAGCGCCCGCCAGAGATCACCGACCGAGTTGTACTGCTGTCGCTTGGGCAAGGTGCGGAGCAGCTCGACGAGCTGCTCCGGGGCGTTGCGGCCGCGCAGGCCGTGCGCGAGCTGAGCCGCACGAGCGGGAAAGTCGTGCCGATCGAACCAGCGGGCAAGGTCGGTTCGGGCCTGTGCGGCCGCGGCCGTGTTCGCTGCCGCGCCCTGGTCGGCACCGGAGGTCTCCGGTATGATCGCCACCTGGGGCTGATCCTCGCCTGGCGGTTCGGCGGAGCGCCACTCCTCGGTGCGCGTGTCCCTGCCCGCGCGGACGATCCCGTCCACCTCGTGGGCAAGGCTGTCATCCTTGACCGGGCCGTGTTTGGTGCTGCCACGCTGCATAGGCATCATCAGCTCCTCGTCGTCGCCGACCGGTCCACGCTGACCGGCCGACCGGCCGGCCGGTTCTGATCCGCCTGACTTCG